>PAFJ01000006.1 GCA_002704325.1 Gammaproteobacteria bacterium
TCCTTGAAAGGAGGTGATCCAGCCGCAGGTTCCCCTACGGCTACCTTGTTACGACTTCACCCCAGTCGCTGACCTTACCGTGGTCGGCTGCTTCCCGAAGGTTAGCGCACCGGCTTAAGGTAAAACCAACTCCCATGGTGTGACGGGCGGTGTGTACAAGGCCCGAGAACGTATTCACCGTGGCACGCTGATCCACGATTACTAGCGATTCCAACTTCATGCTCTCGAGTTGCAGAGAACAATCCGAACTGAGACGGCTTTTGGGGATTAGCTTCCTCTCGCGAGGTAGCAACCCACTGTCACCGCCATTGTAGCACGTGTGTAGCCCAGCCCGTAAGGGCCATGAGGACTTGACGTCATCCCCACCTTCCTCCGGCTTATCACCGGCAGTTCCATCAGAGTGCCCAACTAAATGCTGGCAACTGATAGCGAGGGTTGCGCTCGTTGCGGGACTTAACCCAACATCTCACGACACGAGCTGACGACAGCCATGCAGCACCTGTATCCTGTCCGGCCGAACCGAAGAAATCCATCTCTGGAAATCGCGACAGGTATGTCAAGGGCTGGTAAGGTTCTTCGCGTTGCTTCGAATTAAACCACATGCTCCACCGCTTGTGCGGGCCCCCGTCAATTCCTTTGAGTTTTAACCTTGCGGCCGTACTCCCCAGGCGGAGTGCTTAACGCGTTAGCTACGTCACCGAACAGCAAGCTGTCCAACAACTAGCACTCATCGTTTACGGCGTGGACTACCGGGGTATCTAATCCCGTTCGCTCCCCACGCTTTCGCACCTCAGCGTCAATATCGAGCCAGATAGCCGCCTTCGCCACCGGTGTTCTTTCCAATATCTACGAATTTCACCTCTACACTGGAAATTCCACTACCCTCTCTCGAATTCTAGCAAATCAGTATCAAGCGCAGTTCCAGGGTTAAGCCCTGGGCTTTCACGCCTGACTGGATTCGCCGCCTACGCGCGCTTTACGCCCAGTAATTCCGAGCAACGCTAGCCCCCTCCGTATTACCGCGGCTGCTGGCACGGAGTTAGCCGGAGCTTCTTCTCCCGCTACCGTCATCATCTTCACGGGTGAAAGAGTTTTACAACCCTAGGGCCTTCTTCACTCACGCGGCATNGCTGGATCAGGGTTTCCCCCATTGTCCAATATTCCCCACTGCTGCCTCCCGTAGGAGTCTGGACCGTGTCTCAGTTCCAGTGTGGCTGATCATCCTCTCAGACCAGCTATCGATCGTAGCCTTGGTAAGCCATTACCCTACCAACTAGCTAATCGAACGCGGGATCCTCTAACGACGGCCGAAGCCTTTCCCCCTGAGGGCGTATGCGGTATTAGCAGTCGTTTCCAACTGTTATTCCCCATCGTAAGGTAGATTCCCACGCGTTACTCACCCGTTCGCCACTAAGGTATCGGAGCAAGCTCCGGCCTTCGTTCGACTTGCATGTGTTAAGCGTGCCGCCAGCGTTCGCTCTGAGCCAGGATCAAACTCTCAAGTTAAATTTAAAATAGCTTCTCAATGAGAGCCACTTCAAAAAAACAAGAGGTTTATCCATAAACTTCAAACAAACTGACGTTTTGTTTTTAAATAAACGCACAAACTTGAATGCGTACACAAAACGTCTAGAAAGTTGTTACTTAAGATAAACAATCTTAACGCAACCACAACTAACCGCCGCCTACGCATCCCTTTCCATATCAACAATGTTCAAGAGCACATCCAAAATAATCAACACAANTTCACCCCATAAGTTACGGGCCGCTTTTATGCTAACCTTTTTGGACGACCAACTAAGTCTATTTCAAACAAATGAAAATGACCTCANCTGGTTGAGGGGTTTTAAGGCCACCTCTCTACGATGTCAATCGACAAAATACAATTTAGTAAAAAAAACTTCACATTTATCGGAAATAAATCCTATCATAATGCCAAACCTTTGTTTTCTTTGTATTTTTTCTTTTAGACTTCAGTAACTATTATAGCATATATTGTAGTGGTTTGGAACTATTTTATTTTATTAGGATGATTATGTTGAATAAGTGGCAGATTTCTGTGTTAATAATGTTTATTTTTGGTTCTTTATCAGCGTGTTCAAATAATTTAACAGAGGTTTTTGATCAGGGCGTGTCAATGTCACCCAGCGAACCATCCCTTGACGATAAAGGTTTGCCACAAATGGTTCGTCCCTCGTTTTCTCAGTTTCAGGATATACCAATCCCGGATGGTGCAAAAATGAATATGGATCGAACCCTAATTTTAGGAGAAAATGACTCATGGATAGGGCGTCTGGTTATTGATAGCCAATCCCCAAAGACAAAGTTATTTGATTTTTTTAAATACAGAACTGGTCAATTTGGCTGGAGAGAAATCACCTCAGTTCGCTCAANTACAAGCGTTCTAAGTTATCAGAAAAAAGATCGAATTATGACAATTCAAATACAATCAAAATCGATTATGGGAACACGGATTGATATCACTATGTCCCCGAAAGGAGTTCCTAATGAGCAGAATAATATCGGCACTATGCCCATAAATCCGGCAAGTCTTAGGCCTGTTGAAATTCAGTAAAATTAAATATCGTGGCACAGAATCAATGGTTCCGTGGTTAAAATAAATGCACGATCGTGATGAAAAATTAGAGTTAACGAATCAAAGTCACGGATTATTATGCATATTTTGCGATTTAAATTCACAGGATAAAATAGATTTTAGACCGTGGCTAACCGAAGATATGTTCCCGGCACGACTAAAGATTGGATTCAGTTGTTGCGCAAGTTTTGATCTTTTCGAAGGTAGGGGATCGAAATTTGCNACAATATATAAAGTTCCGAATCAGGAATTTTTATACGNTAATCNATATCAAAACCTAAGACGAGATAGACTGCCACGNGACGCAAGCTTCCACAAAAATTTTNTTAATCCGAGACGATATGTATTAGAATCCATCGAACCTGGNATCGGTGATTCTAATAAAAATTTCTCTCANTATCTTTTAATTAATGAAATAAGCACTTTACCAGAAAATGAGGAAATGTTTAATATTTGGTACTATACTGAATATATGCCTGAACTTAAATTATTCTCGAAAATTATTGATCATCAGAAATACATTTCAATTGAAGGTGTATCGAAATACATGTTGATTACGGGGTCTAATCAAAAAGATATTTTTAAAAATAGAGCATGGTTAAACTTATTTGGCAAACTCCAAAAGCATTCTTCATTAACACTTGATAAATTTAGCATCTATAAAAAAAGAGTTGAAGTTCACAAATAATCAAACAATACTTAANGTTNGAGTATGAAAAATTTCATATTGTCTTATAAAGNGGTTCACCTAAGCCAGAAAAACCACCCCTCACAGCACCCTGTGATACATCTCTAAAAAAGGGCTTAAATCCCTCACTTAAAGGCCTTCCATTAGGCATTGACAACCATAATCTTAGCAAATGCCGTTTCTCGCTTTCTTTGGCATAATCTATAAATGCTGTACGTGTGTGCATAGTAAGATGATTATTAAGAAATTGAATATCCCCCGGTTCAAACATCATCGTTAANTTAAACTCCGGTTGCCGGCAGATCTCGTCAATAAGTTCAAGTGCTTCANTCTGTTTTAGAGATAAATCTTCTATTTCNGGATTCATCTCCGCGGAACGGATGTGCGTCCTTGTATATCTGCACGCAAAATAACCCTTCTCGATTGCAAATATAGGCTGAGTGTAAAATCCTGANTGACCGGGTAATTCGTTACCCTGCATGCTCCACGGATATTTTTGGTAAAGAGTTTCAAGTAAATCTCGATTTCTTTTTAAGATTTCATTATGAATTGCAACGGAACTAATAATTTTGCTTAGCCCCCCCTCCTTTGCTGGTTTTAAGCAAAACAAACCAGTAATATCGGCGGCGTCCACATGATAAGTCAACTCCCCGTTACTTGTATATCCTCTAAATTCGGGTCCATCTAGCCCGGTACCTAAATCTCTAACGTCTCCCAGATAATCGTTCCTTTTACTTTGGGAGACCGCCGTGCCCAAGTATAAGCCTATTCCCCAATATACTAGTCTAAGTTGTTCTTCTGTAAAATCACTTACGGGAAAGCCCCTTAATAATTTAATACCCAAACCTTCCTCAAGTTCAATCTGTATTTGCTCAAAAACTTGTGACAACTNGGGGAGCCTAAAATTATCCTTNGTAACTTGGCTTAAACTCGAAATTGAACTTTCTGCAACGGATAATGCACTCTTAATCTCCCTAACTTCATTAGTTGAAAAATAATGTACCCAATTGTTATTATTTTCGATATCCTTACCCAACCAATTAGCGGCACACTCAACGAATTCCATACTATCCTCCGTCTTCCATAATGCTCCTAAGATAAAGTATTTGAGCGCTTATACGAGAGTCAACCTCATTATAGAGAGTAAGAACTCAGGTTAATAAATCTATTTAAGTTAGAAGCTTAATATATTAAGCTTTATAATCTCACATTATGAGATTATAAAAAACATACCAAGCCTTATTTGACCAAAGTATTGCGACTAAACATAAATAACTAAAAGTGAGCCAAAGCAATGGATAACAATCTAATAAAAACATTCCACCATATGGCTATTGACGTATCCGATATGAATAAATCGATAGCATTTTATAGAGAATTATTTGCCTACAAACTAACGGAACGTCATGAAGCTGGTGAGGTGGATGCGATACCAGTAGAGCTATCATTTTTGCGGATTACAGATAGTAATCATCATGACTTAGTTCTATCTCATACACCTGGAAAAAAATATCGTCCCCGCAACAAAAACGATAATTTGGAAGGACCCACACTACACCACCATATAGCATGGGAATGCCACAATAGAGATGGATGGCTTGCTATGCAGGAAAGAGCCAAGAATATGGGTTTAGAATTNGTAAGGGGGCCAGTCGTCCACAGTAAATATGACTCGCGTGGAGATGGGTCTTGGGGCGAAAATGAAAGTTTTTACGTTTTAGATCCTGATGGACATCGCCTTGAAATATTTTGTGATATGGCGAGTATTGATAAAGACGGAACCTTTATTTCTTTCGAGGGAAAACGTATTGAAGAAGCGAAGGTAGATGAAGTTTAAATTAAATCAATTAATCTATTTGAAAGGTAATTAATTTGACCGAAGTAGTTTTNGTAGATGGCCTCCGAACCCCCATTGGCAAGATGGGAGGCTCTCTTTCAAGTGTAAGGCCTGATGATCTACTTGCGGAGACCTACAAGGCTATCATAGATAGAACAGGCATTAATTCTGAAGAAATTACAGAGGTTGTAGCAGGTTGCGGCAATCAAGGGGGCGAAGATAACCGCGACGTTGCGCGCATGGCCCTCTTACTCGCTGGTTTCAGCGAAAAAGTACCAGGTATAACGGTAAATCGAAATTGTTCTTCTGCTTTAGATGCTGTAAATATTGCCGCTAAAACTATTTTAGTTGGAGAGGGAGAAATTACAATCGGATCAGGTGTAGAATCAATGAGCCGTGCACCTTGGTCAATGCTAAAACCAGACCGAGTACCCACTACTATACCACCTAAAATGTGGGATACTACTGTCGGATGGCGGTTTAATAATCCTAAAATGGATCAACTTTACCCTATTATTAGCCTCGGCGAAGCTGCAGAGGTAATAGCTGAAGAATTACAAATCAGTAGAGAAGACCAAGACCAATATGCTCTTAAAAGCCACGAAAGAGCCATAACCGCTATCAATAATAGGGTTTTTAAAGATGAGATAGTTCCCATAAAGACCAACCTAAAACGAGGTAGGTCTAAACTTATCGAAGTTGATGAGCACCCTAGATACGAAATAGCCGAAAACAAATATAATCTAGCGATTAATATTGAAGATTTATCTAAATTAAGGCCCGCATTTAAAAAAGACGGAACAGTGACAGCCGGAAACTCCAGTGGGATAAATGACGGCGCTGCTGCTATACTCTTAGCTAGCCGAGATAAAGCCAAAGATTTAGGCTTGGAACCGCTGGTTAAGTGGTTGGGCTCTGCAAGCGCGGGTACAGATCCGAGTCATTTCGCATATGGGCCGATACCAGCCACTAAAAAACTTTTGGAGAGATTTAATTTAAAAGTTAGGGATATAGGGCTCATAGAGTTAAACGAGGCATTTGCTTCGCAGACCATTGGTTGCATGCAAGGGCTTGGACTTTCAGCTGAAAACGTGAATGTGAATGGAGGGGCTATTGCTCTAGGACACCCTACTGGTTGTTCAGGTGCCAGAATATTGGTTAGTTTAATGCACGAGATGAAACGTCGCGCACCCAGTATGCCTAAAAATAAACCTTTCTATGGATTAGCCACATTGTGTGTTGGTGTTGGAATGGGGTCATCAACGCTTGTAGAGTGGATTGGTGATCGGTGACTCAAAACCATGAAAAAACTATAAAACGACCTCTTGAGGGTATACGAGTAATCGGCTTAGAGCAGTATATGGCTGGGCCCTATTGTACGATGTTACTCGCAGATGCTGGTGCTGAGGTAATAAAAATTGAGAGGCCACAATATGGTGACCCAAGGCGCTCAATGCCGCCTTTTGTTGAAAAGGATGGTAATAAAAAAGCGGCTGGGTTTATGTCCTATAATCGGAATAAAAAAAGTCTGGCACTTGATCTATCGCAAGTTGAGGGTCAAACCATATTTAAAGATCTTGCCAATAAATCAGATATTATTGTTGAGAACCTGCGCCCTGGCTCCATGAAAAAAATTGGGTTATCATATGAGGATCTTAAAGAGGAAAACCCAAAACTTATATGGGCACTAATTTCAGGTTTCGGGCAGCTAAAGGGCTTTAAAGGACCATACGCTGACCGACCAGCTTTTGACATCGTCGCAGAGGCCATGAGTGGTATCATGAATTTAGTTGGTTTTGAGGATAAACCACCCTCGTGGACAATTTATGGAATGGCTGATATCTATACTGGGATGGTAACATCATACGGCATAATGCAGGCTTTACTTATGAGGCAACAGACAGGTCGGGGACAAATAGTTGATAGTGCCATGTTTGACAATATGCTCTCCCTAAACGAATCGATGGTAACCTTGTATTCCACAGCCCGCCAATCTCCCAAACGGGGCGTGCCAAAAAACCTATTTCCTCGCGGGGCCTTTAAAACAAAAGATGGTTATATTGCTTTAAATGTACCTGATAATCGAATCTGGGGACGATTATGCGAAGCAATGGGTAGAGAAGATCTGAAAGATGATGATCGATCCATTGGAGGTGCAGAAAGGGCAATAAACGCAGAATTTCTCCAGCCAATTATTGAGAAATGGCTCTCAAATTTGACCCGTGATAAGGCTGTGAGATATCTTAATAAAGCCGGTGTTCCAACCGGCCCGGTTTATAATGCCGAGGACGTTTTTACAGACCCACAAGTCAAAGCTCGAGAAATGCTTATGAAAATTGATGATCCTGAAGTTGGTGAATTTGAATTTTGCAGAACCCCAATTCATCTGTCAGAAACACCACAACTGCCGGATCAACCTGCTCCAAATTTAGGTGGTGATACAGCGTCTATATTGATGGACATATTAGGTTTTGACCAAGGTAGTATAAAAATATTAGAAGAAAAAAAGGTAATAGGGATTAGTTGAATTAAATTATTTAATTAAATAACAAAAATTGCACTAGTTTAATTTTAAGTGACTTATTAACTTATAAATGCCGCGTCACAATACTGCCTTCTGGCTTTAAGTTTTTTACATACTCCCGACGCTTCAGATCCACTTTTGAAAGGACCAGCAATAAGTCTGTAATAAATGCCTTTGGTTTTTCCCAAATTCACTCTATTTANCTCTGATCTAAGNCTTCCTAATAAAGATCTATGAGCTCTTTTTAATTGAGACCATGCCCGCGTAGCTGCTTTTTTTGATCTAAATGAAGCGAGATGTAATGCCGGTTTTGGTCCGCTATCAACTAATACCTTTTTTGGCGTTTTTTTAGTATTTTTTGCAATAACGGGCGTTTTTGGTGTCAAAATTTTCTCAATAGCCGCTTTTTCTCTTACATATTCCGCTTCTGAAATTAATTTTCGTTCCTTGAGCATAACAATCCGACGTACAGCTTCGGCGGCAGACATTAGACCTTTCGGCGCTATTGCTGGTGGCTCAGAAATCGTTGGCTTAGCGGGCATTAAACCGTCAATAATCATNGTTCTCTCAGCACCATGCTGTCTAACAGTAATAGCTCTTAATTCAAGAGCACGCCCTATCGCCTTNAAGCGTTGCGTAATTTGCGCAGCTTNAGGTACAGACCTAGTCAGACCAGCAGCTGGCGATACAGCTGTTAGTTTGGTCAATGCACCAATATTCCGATTTCTCCTCACCGAGTACTCTGCAGGTGTCAAAAGTCCTTGGTCTCTGAGTTTTTGTAAAGTCTCGAAGCGTTTAATAACATTAACATCAGCAAGTGATGTGCCAGGCACCATTGAGGCTTCTCTGACATTTTTTTTGCTTACTAGATTTTGTGGCGCTATTCTTTGATTTATAGCTGTGTTCTTCTGTTGACCAAGCCCTNGGTTTCCNGGCGGTCCNAATGAACTAGAAACATCCGCTCGATTCGATGTTTTNACTANAGCTNGCGATACTCCTTGGCTCTCCANAAGGGANGAATTGAGCGCTGCTAAATCTCTTAAAGACTGCGGCGCCAAATCATTTATAACCAATAATCTTTGATCATCATTAGGCCTCAAGGCTTTAATTGCTTCAAACACCTGACGTGCTTGATCTAACTGCCCACTATGTTGCAAAACAATTCCTTTGCCAAATAATGCATAGACGTCCCGAGGATTGTTTTGAAGCGCTTCGTCAAATAAACTTTGTGCTGCCATAAATTCGCCTTTAGCTAATTTACCAAAACCTCTTTCTGACATAATTGCGCTAGCCGATGGATCAGGTTCTTGCTGCAATTTATCCATTAAATTAGAATTTTTAATGATGTCACAGCCACCTACTGCCAACAAAATCATTGATGCAAAAACTAACTTGAACACTTTATTTATTCTTAAATTTTTTAATGCAGACAACTCACCGTCCCCCTTGATATAATCGAGACTTTTCAACTTCACCGTCACACAACTATATCTCGGATATTGTTAAGCGACAACAGGCTATTTTAAAACTTTTTTGATTTACCTTTTTAATCGCCTTTTTCAAATTATAAAGTCCATGTGTACTGCTTTTGCAATTTTTCTCAAATCTTCAAATGACTATTCACCTATTACCAACCCCGCTAATTTTCGCAGATAATTCTGATGCACTGATAATTAGAGAATTAGAAATCAGTTCGGTGGTTTTTTTTGTTGCTCTAGAATTGGGCAAAGTGCAGGTCACAGATCCTAATACTTTGCCAGATTGGTCTCTCAAAACCGTACCAATAGAGGTTACTCCCTCTAAAAATTCCCCGTGATCAACGGAATAACCAAATCTTCTAACTAGCCTTAAATGCTTTGTTAGACTTCCAAAATCAGTTATCGTTTTTTTGGTAAATTTCGTAAGNCCTTTCTCTTTTANAATTTTCTGGACTTCGCTATCTGGCAACCATGCTAATATTGATTTACCAATTGCGGTTGCATGTGCAGAGTTAGAAAAATTCACTGACCCCAAATCAACTTGAATTATGTGAGTAGATTTCAAATTAGTTAAAATACTCAATTCGTTGCCCTGCATAACTGCTAAATGAACATTTTCGCCAGTAAGCGAGTTGAGTTTCCTTAATTCTGGCATAGCAGTTTCTGCCAAACTAAATTGAATAGCTCGGCTCGAAGTGAGTTCCTGCACCTTTCTTCCCAAGAAATACGCACCACCGGATGCGTGCTGCGAGGCATATCCTTTATACACCAGTGTCTTAATAATGTGATGACAAGTTGAAATATTTAACTTGGTCTCTTTAGCTATACTTCCAAGAGACATTCCTTCAAAATTATTATGACTATTGCTGTTTGAAAGAATTTCAATTATTTTTAACGCTCGCGCGACTGATTGTATTTCGCGGGTTTCATTATTCAACTTTTGAGACTTCATTTTTAAAAATTTATACCCCCATATAAATTTTAAAGTAGGTCAACATTATGAAATAGTATAAATTATTTTTCATATTGTGAAAAGCTTTATGATTATTAGAAATGTCTTGCTTTCAAATATCGAGTCAAGTTAATCTAAAAAAGTAATAACGAGAAATTTTAATGGGGGCTAATTAATTGTCATTTGCAGATGCTAAAATACTTACTAGCGCCGGAGCCAAGAGTATGATGGTCGCGGCTATAAAAAAATCCGAAGAAATAGGAATTCCAACGACAATTGCAATTGTTGACGCGGGAGGACATATGATGTTACTCGAAAGAATGGATGGAGGTCGTTTTCATACTGTTCATTCATCAACGACTAAGGCCGTTTCTGCTGCCTCTAACCGCCGACTTACAACTGTGGAAGGCGCACAGGGTCAGAATCTAGATACTCTTCATGCGATAGGTTTATCATTGGCTGCGGGCACTGAGCGCTGGACGGCAATGGAGGGTGGATTCCCCATTTTCTTCCAAGGACAGTGTGTTGGAGGTATAGGTGTTAGCGGAGGCGATTGGGAGCAAGATCAGATCATTGCAAAAGCCGCGGTTGACGCAATTGGCGCAGATAACAAAGCTTAAAAATGGTTATTAAATCTAAAACTTTAATGGAAGGGAGACACACTATGAAGAAAATAAATTATATATTATTCAGTTGCTTGCTGGCATTTGCAATTTCAGGCAATCAGGCACATGCTGAGTGGCCAGAAAAATCAATTGAGTTCGTAATTCCATTTGGAGCTGGCGGTGGCGCTGACATAGAAGGCAGATTAATTGCGAAAGCAATGAGTAAGGAATTGGGCAAACCAGTGGTGCCAATTAACAAACCCGGCGGGGGAGGAGCAATTACTTATACGTACGTCAAAAACTCTAAACCAGATGGCTACACAATTGCTTGGAATTCAACCTCTATTTTAACTACTACAAATATTGGTAATGTGCCTTTCGACTACACAGCAATGGATCATATTGGTCAAGTTGCGCAACAACCTGTGCCTTTTGTTGTGAGCAAAAAAGCTCGCTGGAATACCCTGAAAGAGTTTATGGATGAGTGTAAAGCAAAACCTAACACGTTAAAAATAGCTTTTGCCGGATTTGGAAGCGCAACCCATCTTGCTGGTGTGGCAATGTCTCAAATGAATGGGTGCAAGCCAATTATGCTGCCTGTAAAGGCACCTGACCGTCGTAAGATGATTCTTAGTGGTGAGACCGATGCAGCTGTTGATATATTTTTCGTACCGCTAAAATTAGTAAAGGCAGGAAAAATGAAAATGCTCGCGCTCTCTAGTGGTGTTCGTAATGCTGCAGCTTCGACCGTGCCAACAGCAAGAGAATTAGGAATGGATATGGACTTTGATCTGTTTAGAGGTTTATCGGTTGCGAAGGGAACTCCTAAAGCTATTAAAGATAAACTTGAGAAAGCTATGATTAAGGCAGCAAATTCAAAAGCGTTTAGCAGCAGAATGAAAAAATTAAAATTAACATTGGCTCCTATGGGTCAAAAAGAGTTTGCTGTGAAACTTCAAAAAGCCAATGCAAATATTGTTAGTATTATGAAAATGGCCGGCTTATATCAAGTTAAAGCTAAAAAGTAATCATAATTTATTAGCCTCTAGTTTATANACTAGAGGCTAATATTGTTACATCTGTTTATTATATCTTGAACAACAAGCTTCAATTAAGACAGTAAATTCACGCCTCATATAAAAAAAAGACATTGATATGCTAAATTCCATGAATAAGCGAAATTTTTTTGCCTCAATCATATTGATCGTTCTATGCGGTTGTTACGCATATTTTACAGCCAACCTTGAAACTAGAAATATTCAAAACACGACCCAACCGTCTTTTTTCCCTTGGATAATTACAGGGTGCTTAGCGATTCTATCATTTTCACTTCTACTCCAATCTTTATTAACGACAAAAAGGCAAACACTTAAAAAAAAACCTGCCCCCCGCGATCTCATAATTATCGGATTTTTGATTTCATTAGCGTATTTGTTATTGCTTCCTGTATTAGGATTTCTTGGAGGTAATATTCTTTTTTTTGCTGGGCTTAGCCGAATATATGGCGAGAAGAATATTCTTAAAATTTGTCTTTTTTCAGTAATTATTTCAATTTTCATTTTTTATTTATTTAGAAATGTATTTCAGATTCAATTGCCTATTGGCATTTTAGGGGGTGTGCTAACATGAGTCCTGATGTTATCGATGGTTTTGCTCAAGCAAGCCAATTATCCACTGTCTTAAGTGTAGCTTTTGGATGTTTGATTGGTCTTATTGTTGGAATGATTCCTGGGCTTACAATTTCTACGGGCATTATTATTGTTCTACCCCTTACTTTTGTTTTAGAGCCTGATATTTCAATCGCCTTGTTGCTGGGGCTTTATGTTAGTGGAATGACGGGCGGCAGTTTTTCCGCTATTCTATTAAATATTCCCGGCACTCCATCAGCCTCAGCGACTGCAATGGATGGTCACCCAATGGCAAAAAAAGGAGATGCAGGTCGGGCTTTAGGAATTGCAATAATCGCAAGTTTTTTTGGCGGCCTAGTGAGCTTTTTATGCTTATTTTTCATAGCTCCAGTCCTAGCTGATGTAGCCTTAAGGTTTAAGTCACCCGATCTTTTTAGTTTAGTTTTCTTTGGGTTAACTATTATATGCAGTTTTGCCGCCAAGTCATTAATTAAAGGACTACTATCTGCTGTGATTGGACTTGTTATTGTAACTATTGGCCAAGACCCGATGATGGGAACTGCTAGGTTTACTTTTGATCAGGTGAATTTAATCTCTGGTATAAGTTTTCTCACTGCATTAATTGGATTATTCGCAATACCTCAACTGGTTGATAACCTGAGTGAGATCATTAAAGGTAAGACTGCTTCCGAAGCGGGTGCAAAAATTAAAAAAGTTATTCCAAATCTCTCTGATCTACGACTAATGAAAATACCAATAGGAATTGGGTCTTTTGTTGGTTCTTTTCTTGGCATATTACCAGGGGCTGGTGGACCTATAGCCGCCTTCATCAGTTATGATTATACACGAAAATTAAGTAAAATACCGGACGAATTTGGAAAAGGTTCGACTGAAGGAATAGCAGCTCCAGAATCAGCCAATAACGCTGTAACAGGCGGAGCTTTAATACCAATGATGACACTTGGAATACCGGGTGACCCTGTGACTGCCATACTTATTGGGGCTCTTTTAATCCATGGGCTCGCACCAGGACCTCTGCTATTCATGGAAAATGGTGATTTTGCATATGGTATAATATTTTCATTTTTTTGGGCTAATATCTTTAATATTATAATTGCGCTTATAAGCCTGAGATTTTTAGTTAAAGTACTCGTAATTCCAAAAGCTATTCTAATGCCGACCATAGCAATTTTGTGTGTAATTGGCAGTTATGCTCTAAGAAATAACTTTTTTGATGTTTATGTTATGTTCGGATTTGGATTATTAGGTTTGGCTATGCGATGGCTGGATATGCCAATTGTTCCGCTATTATTAGCAATGGTGCTAGGTCGTCAACTTGAAGAGCACCTGAGGGTTTCATTAATTAGCTCTCAGAATGATATTACCATTTTCTTTACATCACCATTTAGTTTGTTTTTCTTATGCCTCGCTGGTATCTCAATCTTTTGGTCTTTATGGGCTGAACGTCAGAATACAAAAAAATCACAGAAAAAGCTTATTTAGGAGATGATGTTATGAGTTCTAAAACAATACGTGTTGCGTCCCTTGGTCTTGGTTGGTGGTCGGATGTTTTAGCAGATGGCATCCTCAAAGCATCCGGCATAGAGATTGCCACATGCTACACTCGATCATTAGAAAAACGTCAGGTCTTTGCGGATAAATATAATTGTTCTTTTGCCGAAAGTTATGAAGACATCCTAAACGACGGCGATATTGATGCCATTATCAATACCACACCAAATAATATACATCTTGAAACTACTCGACAGGCTGCAGAAGCTGGCAAACATATTTTTCTCGATAAACCAATAGCTAATAGTGTTGGTGAGGGAATGGAAATTGCCAAAATTTGCCGAAAAGCAAATGTAAAATTATCGATTGGTTTTCAACGTAGGAGAGAAAATCACTTTCGGTGGGTACATGAAGAGATAAAATCTGGTCGTTTCGGTAAAATTGTTCAAGCAGAAGCAAACATAAGCCGCGATCGTCTTGGACAATTTGAAGGAAACCATTGGCGTTATACCGCTGAGGGAATGCCGGGGGGTGTAATGCTCCAAATTGGCCCACACTATGTGGACGTTATGGAAATGCTTATGGGACCCATAATGGAAGTTTCAGGAATGCTCTCTCAATTAGTGCTTCCAGGAGATAACCCAGACGTTGCTGGTTTAGTTATGAAACATGAGAATGGAGCAATTTCGATTTTAAATGCTGGCTATGCATCAGCAGGTGAAAATTATGTTATGAACATATATGGTAAAGAGGCCTCTGCACTCTATTCTTTGCACACCGGTATGTTTCACGTTAGGCGTGGCGAAAAAACACCAATCAAAAAAGAATTTCAACCAAATGATACAATTACAGAACAGATGCAAGAGTTTGGAGACTGCATTCGTAGCGGCGATGAACCTGAAGTCGGTGGTGAATGGGCCTCTCGATCCCTCGCTGTAATAAGAGCCGGTGTCAAATCAGCTCGCGAGAGAAGATATGTCTCAATTCAAGAAATCATGGACAGTGGAGAATAATAAAAAATCAAAATAATGTATTGTTTTACTGCAAATTATTATTAATCATAAAATTATGGAAGGATCCGATAAAAATAATATTGGTAGTTTATTTGTGTCAAAGCCGCTAAATGGCCACCACGCTCTAATCACTGGCGGATCGCGGGGTATTGGCGCGTCAATATCAAACGCTTTGGGTGCTTTGGGTGCCAATATCACTATAATTTCAAGAGACTTCGACAAACTTAAATTACAAGCTCGACACCTCGAGAGAGAATTTAAGTGTTCTGTATTTTACACTAGTGCCGATATAACCGATAAAAATCAGATAAACGAGTCTTTCGCTAATTCCGTCGATGCAAATGGACCAATTAATATTTTAATCAATAATGCTGGTATAGGCAAAAGCATGCCATTTCATAAAATGGACTTAGAATTTTGGAATAAAACTATATCATTAAATTTGACATCGACATTTTTATGCACTCAACAGGTATACGCGACCATGCGCAACGATGGCTATGGCCGGATAGTAAACATTTCTTCCACCGTTGGATTGAGAGGGTACCCGTATATTACAGCTTATGCCGCCTCTAAACATGCTGTAATGGGTTTTACGAANTCATTGGCTTTAGAGTGCGTTAAAAAGGGNATTACTGTAAATTCAATATGNCCCGGTTACACGGNGACAGACTTGGTAACNGATGCAATAGATAATATTGTTCAGGCTTCAGGGAAAGACGTCGATGAAGTAAAAACAGAGATTGAAAATATGAGTCCCATGGGTAGGCTTATCAAACCAGAGGAGGTCGCCGAGAGTACGGCTTGGCTGTGCCTTCCATCATCTTCATCAATCACTGGTCAGGCTATAGTTGTGGCAGGCGGAGCTGTAATATAATGGAATTTAAAATTGTCTGACTTAACATATCTAAATTGGCCATTTTTTGACGATGCTCATAGAAAATTTGCTGATGAACTTACAGCTTGGGCAAAAGCAGAAATTGCTCCTCTTGAAAATGAGGACCATAGTACCTTAGGCGCTCTCGATAAATCATTTAAAGATATTATCAAAAAACTTGGTGAGTCTGGATGGTTAAAATATACCATTCCCCGAGCTTATGGTGGAGCTCTAGAAACCTTTGATGTGAGGCATATGGCGTTAGCTCGGTCAATTCTTGGATATCATTCTGGACTTGCTGATTTTGGCTTCGCTATGCAAGGTTTGGGATCTGGTTCAATAACCTTATTTGGCTCTGACGATCTCAAGAAGAGATATTTACCAGACGTAGGAACTGGAAAACGAACTGCTGCATTTGCGATTTCAGAGCCACAATCTGGTTCAGATGTTGCCTCAATGACTACAACAGCTAAGCTAGATGGCAACCATTACGTGTTAAATGGCGTAAAAACATGGATTTCTAATGCTGGCATTGCCGATCAATATGTTCTTTTTGCGCGAACTGGTGATGCGCCGGGTTCTAAAGGGCTATCNGCTTTCGTAATAGAAGCGGATAACCCCGGTCTAAAAGTATCAGAACGAATAAATGTTATTGCTCCCCATCCATTAGGAACCCTAACCCTATCCGATTGTAGAGTCCCGACGAGTAATATGCTTGGGCACTCTGGCGACGGATTTAAGGTCGCAATGACAACATTAGATATTTTTAGAACAACAGTTGGCGGCGCTGCATTAGGCTTTGCTCGACGAGCCTTAGATGAAGGAATTGATCGAGCTCAGTCAAGAGAGGCCTTCGGCAAGAAAATCGGTGATTTTCAAATTATCCAAACAAAGATTGGAGAAATGGCTTTAAAAATCGATGCATCTGCACTGTTGGTTTTTCGATCCGCCTGGGTCAAAGATACTCAGGGTATTAGAGTAACTCGAGAAAGTTCTATGGCTAAACTGTATTCAACTGAGAGCGCTCAGGAAGTGATCGATGAGGCTGTTCAAATATTTGGAGGCATGGGTGTTGTTTCCGGCGTCACGGTGGAACGATTATATCGGGAAATTAGGGCATTGAGAATATATGAAGGAACCAGTGAAATTCAGAAGCTTGTAATAGCATCACAAACAATGGCCAATTAAAGTTTAAATGAATATACTTTATTGACTAAATATCATCAGAATGAGTTTTGGGTTTATTGGCCAACAATAATTCTTTCTGCCGCAAATTATGCGCCTTTGCTTCTTTAAATGCCTGATCTTTTCCTCGAAGATATTGATTAGGCCAGACTTGCCCTTCCCAGTTATAATGTGCTGCAGCATGAAGTGTAAAAAATGGGTTGGCGAGATGGGGCCTCGCTAAGGTTACTAAGTCTGCTCGACCAGCCGCAAGAATAGTATTTACTTGATCTGGCGTAGTAATATTTCCAACTGCCATAGTCGGTATACCACATTCTAGTCTCACTTGTTCACTAAGATGTGTTTGGAACATCCTACCATATATAGGCTTTTGCTCAGATGATGTTTGCCCTGCAGAAACATGAATAATATCCGCGCCAGTATCATAAAATAATTTTGCAATTATAACCGCTTCGGCACCAGTATTACCCCTATCACCCANCCAATCTTCTGCAGAAATCCTGACAGAGATCGGTTTTTGAGACGGCCACACATCTCTAACAGCCGATAATACTTCTAGAGGAAAACGCATTCTATTCGCTAATGAACCACCATAATCGTCAGTCCTGACATTACTTATCGGAGAAATAAAACTAGATAAAAGATATCCATGGGCACCATGAAACTCGATCATATCAAAGCCTACTTCAGCAGCCATTTGAGCCGAGCGTACGTAATCATCACGGACCTTATCCATGTCAGATCGATCCATTTCTTTGGGTATTTCGCTCGTCGGAGAGAAGGGGATCGAGGAAGGAGCTAGTATTTGCCATTTATCATTTTTTAAAGGTGCTCCGCCATCTACCCAACCGATATTACAAGATGCCTTCCTTCCAGCATGACCTAATTGAACACATATTTTTGAATTCGTTTCTTTATGAACAAAATCGACAACACGTCTCCAAGCTGGGATATGGTCAGGGTGATATAAACCGGTGCATTGATGCGATATCCGGCCCTCCGACGATACGTTTGTCATTTCTGTAATAACCAACCCGGCACCACCCTTTGCAAAATTACCCAGATGAACAAGCTGCCACTCTGTTGGCGTACCGTCTTTAGCAGAATACTGACACATCGGGGCGACCACTACACGGTTCTGCAGCGTTAGTTGGCCGATTGAGAATGGGGTAAACATGGGCGGAGGCGGGTTATCTATTGGTATTTTAAAACCTTGATTTTTATTTACTAAATCAGAAAACCAGTGATTAATGTCTTCCCCATAAACTGAGTCTCTCAGTTTTAGATTTTCATAGGTTACACCCTTATTACGACTTAAAAAATTGAAAGCATATTGTTTTGGAGAAAGCACATTATAACGACGGGCATTCTCATACCAACTTAGACTAACTAGTGCTGTCCGCTGTAACCTAGCGATTACATCTTTACGGTCTGTTTCATATTGTGACAATGCTTCACGGATATTTCCATCGGTCAATCCATGTCGAACAATAGAGGCAGATAGAGTAATTGCATCTTCCATGGCAATTTTTGTTCCAGAACCAATCGAAAATTGCGCCGTATGCACTGCATCCCCAATCAAAACAATATTTTCATAAGACCATTTTTCAGCTGATATTACCGGGAAGTTTCTCCAAACCGACTTATTAGATACGATGCGGTGACCATCAAGTTCTTCTTTAAAAAGCTCTTCAAAGTATGCGATTGTCTCATCTTCACTTGCTTTATCCAAACCAGCATTTTGCCAGGTATCTTCATGAGTTTCCAAAATCCATGTCGAAGCTGCCTTACCCACTCCTTGTCCATATTGATAAGCGTGATTATAAAACCATCCGTGCTCATTTTCCTTGAATATAAAAGTGAAAGCATCAAATTTTTGGCTCGTGCCGAGCCAAACAAACTTAGTTTTACGAATGTCAATACGAGGCTTTAAATGATCTTTAAGAGCATTTCTCACAAAACTATTCACACCGTCTGCTGCTACTACTAAATCTGCAGCTCGAACATTTGAGAGATCTGTAATTGCACTTTCATATTTAATTATTACACCCAATTCAAGGCAGCGCTGTCGAAAAATATTTAATAGTGTCATTCTGGCCATACCGGCAAAGCCATGCCCTCCTGACCGAATCACTGCTCCACGATAACGCACTTCGATATGGTCCCAGTAAGCGAACTGGCTTTTAATCGCTTTGTAAGTTACGGGATCTTGACCCATGAAATTCTCTAATGTTTCATCAGAAAAAACCACGCCAAATCCAAAGGTATCATCGTCTTTATTTTGTTCAAATACAGTAATATCNTGACCAGNGTTTTGCAATTTCATCAATATTGCAAAATATAAGCCACCAGGCCCTCCACCCACTATATTAATTTTTAAATTTTTTGCCACTTTGTGATCCTATTTTAAAATTCATAGGGCTTTATTTTCCTAAGATTACTAATATAAATAATAATTCTTGTAGATTTTATTCTCTGTCGTTAGCTTATTTAAACGGATTCAAACATGCAACATCAAGTTACAATCTTTCACAATCCCAGATGCAGCAAATCTAGGACTACTTTAAAAATAGTTGAAGAATTGGGGATCAAACCAATAATAATAGAATACCTTAAAAATCCACCTTCATGTGAAGAGATAAAAGAAATTATTAATAAAATGGGCGTTAGTCCGAGAGATATAATGCGTACCAATGAACCAGTCTATTTAGAGAAAAATCTAAATAATCAAAACCTAAGTAATGAAGAATTAATACACGCTATTAATGAAAGCCCCATTCTTTTGGAAAGGCCAATAGTTTTGACCATAGAGAGAGCAGTTATTGGAAGACCGCCGGAGTCAATCCTAAAAATCTTATAGCTTTTCGCAATAAGCATTATATTTTATATTTATTTAATGATAAAATATTCTATTTTTACCGTTTTCAGAAAATTTTTGGATTTTAAACGACAATTGGGAGCCTTAAGGCGGATTAGGGAGTTTTATTATATAATTTTCTGAATTATTAGTTATCTCAGCATGACTTATTAACTTAGCCATTAACTCCATTGACGTGTCAATTACCCATCGAAGTTCTTTTTCACTATATTGATTATTTGCCGCTATCACCTCTGGTAGAATATGCTCTTGAAGAAATCCTGAAAATCCTGCCAAAGCTCGCGCCATTATTCTAACATTATTGGCTTCAACCAATAAATCTTCTTTCTGGTCTAATTTATCTGCTAATTTATTTAACTCTGATGTTATGTTTTTAAATTCAGGTCCGCCGTCATCTAATTTCTTTGCTATGAAACGAAGGTAATTTATATAAAATTTATAATTTGCCATGCAATAGTTCTCAAAGTTTAAAATGTCTGTATAATCCAAAAGCATGAATAACAAAATAGTAAAAAAAACCTTATCGATTCTAGTTGATGCTGATGCCTGTCCGGTAAAAAACGAAATAACTAAAGTTTCAGAGAGGTACAATTTAGAAGTAATTTTTGTAAGTAATGGCGGTATTAGACCTTTTTCATCTTCTTTAGTAAAAATAATTATCGTTGATGAGGAACCAGATGCTGCCGACACTTGGATAGTAAATAATTTAGTTTCGGGGGATATAATCATAACCAACGATATACCTTTAGCTTCAGATTGTGTGAAATTGGGGGCAAAAGTTATAAAAACAAATGGTCAAACTTTAGATCAAGACACAATTGGCTTAGCTGTCGCTTGCCGTAACCTTGCTCAAAACCTTCGAGAGACTGGCGAAATTAAGGGTTATCAAGCACCTTATTCACCAANTGATCGTTCTCAATTCTTACGAACTCTAGATTTATCAATTCAGAAATCAATTTAGAAAATTAATTTAAAGATATATAACGTCACTATAAAATAAAAAAACAACACGGGAAAATCACTGAAAAAGATCCAAGGTAAATTTATGTGTAATTAAGTTAGATAAGACATTTTAGGAAAGCTCTTTAGAATTACCAATTGTTATTTGATGATCGCAGAAACGTGACAGGTTCAGAATTTGCCACGAATATCTCTTTTAAACAAGAAGAAGTGAATGTTACAAGCGGGGAATTAAAACTGTTTAAGCACAATTCTGATAGTAACTGCTTGATGACGAATCTATTCTGCCCAACAGCAGTTCCCAAATTTTTGTTAAAACTCAAATCGGCTAGGAGTTATATTGGTTTAGGTAGGGAGCATTAATAAGGCCAATTTTGCTAAAATAAATTTAAATTTATATACAACCAATACTCTTAAAATTATAAAAATTGATAATAGCACTGAGAATTTCGAAAAATGTCGCCAATCCAATAAATTATTGAAATACAAAACAACTATGATCTGAGACCCAATATTAAGTTTAGTGGTGTCTAATTTGAGACTCTAATTCATGTTATTTAATACATTAATTTTTGAAAGCAAAATCACCATAGAATATAAAAGTTATTAAAGGAGATGTAATTAAACGCAACTTAACAGTATTTCAAACACGCCTTAATATTCATTTTTTAATTTAACAGCCAAAATCTAATTATAATCACTTGTTTGTTAAATCTAAAAGTTCATCTACAACCATTTGGGCCTTAACGCTGCCAGCATCATTGCCTGAACTNTCCTTAGTAGCTTCAACTATCCAATCCTTTATNAGNGCGCTTTCCACTGNAGTNTTTTTAAGGACCTCAGTTAAAATACCTTCAATCGCAATTATGTGGGCGGCAATATCATCTAATTGATTATAGTGCCCGTCTACACCATCTTTAATAGCAACAAGGTCATTTTTAAGTTTGTTTATGTTTTCTTCAACTAATTTTATTTCATCAAACACGTTTGATACTCCTGAAACAAGTGACTATNNNNANTATACACTTATAAACAACTCTTGTCACCGTTAGATCTTTATCAAACTATTATAATATTAAAAAAATACTTTTATTGTCTTTTTGCTCGGATAAGGCTAAAAATCAAGATAATCTAAAATTTAATCTCGGGCCAATAGGCTTTAGATTTAAGAGTAAAGCAATTAAAACAAATTTTTTTCAATGTTAGTAAATAATTTTCAATTGGTTATCAAAGTATATTAACCAAGAAAGCAAGAGTATGAATTATCTTGTTCAATGGCTACCAATGATAATGCTAGTTTTTATTATAGCAACTTTTATAGCACTGTTTATTGGAATTATAGGCATGGTAACCGAAAAAAAAGCTAACCCGATGTTCCGAAATAAAATGATGCGTTTACGTGTTATTTTGCAAGCAATTGTGGTCATATTATTTTTAATTATGGTTTTCTATTCAAACTTTCAATCTTCTTCCTAGGATAAGGCGAATAATGGTAAAATTAGATAAAATTTATACTCGCGGTGGTGATAATGGCGAGACTTCTCTTGGCGACGGTTCCCGCATCTTAAAATATGATGTGCGCGTGGAGGCATATGGTACTGTGGACGAAATTAATGCGCACCTCGGTGTTGCCCGCCTGTATTGTGAAGGTGAAATCGATGCAATGATTGGACGTATACAAAATGATTTATTTGATCTGGGTGCAGACCTATGTAGGCCAATGTTAGACAAAAATAATAAGGATCTAAGAATAGTGCAAAGCCAAATTGATAGGTTAGAAGATGAAATTGATAGTATTAACGGCGAATTATCGCCACTAACATCTTTTATTCTTCCAGGGGGATCAAGCTGTGCTGCGCACCTCCACGTGGCCAGAACTGTTACAAGGCGTGCGGAGCGTATTACAGTTAAATTAGCTAACAAAAATCCAAAAAATACAAGAATAAACAAATTGGCCACAATATATTTAAATCGGTTGTCCGACCATTTGTTTGTTTTATCGAGGAAAGTAAATAATAATGGTCGAACGGATGTTCTATGGGTGCCGGGGAAAAACCGTTAATTTTATATAGTTTTTTCTTACGGCCCTAAATGCAATTTTCATGCTGTGTTATTTACAGATTAAGAACCAAGTTATTAAGTTGCAAAAATATCAAAATTAGTTACGTTTCTAATGGTTTGAATATAATTAATGGGATATCCAATGAAGATAATAGTAGCAGTAAAACGGGTCGTGGACTACAATGTCAAAATTCGAGTCAAATCAGATAATACTGGAATAGAAACCGCAAATATCAAAATGTCGATGAATCCATTCGATGAAATAGCTGTTGAAGAGGGGGTTCGTCTAAGAGAGAGAGGAGTAGCTGAAGAATTAGTAGCTGTTTCAGTTGGCCCCAAACAATCACAAGAAACAATTAGAACCGCTCTTGCAATGGGAGCAGATAGAGGTATTCACATTCAAACTGATGAAGAAATTGAACCTTTATCGATAGCAAAGCTCTTAAAAGAGATTGCAGAGAAAGAAAAACCAGATTTGTTTATTTTAGGAAAACAAGCAATAGATGACGATAGCAATCAAACTGGACAAATGTTAGCGGCGTTACTTGGATGGTCACAAGGCACGTTCGCGTCTGAATTATCGTTAGATACTAGTAATGCAAATGTGGTTAGGGAAATAGATGGAGGTTTAGAAACTGTTAAACTAAAGCTTCCAGCTATCATCACAACAGACCTGCGCCTCAACACACCAAGATATGCGTCTTTGCCTAATATAATGAAAGCGAAGAAAAAAATAATCGACGAATTAACTCCATCTGATTTAAATGTGGATATTTCTCCTCGCATAATTACACTCAAGGTGGTGGAACCATCATCTAGGGAAGCGGGAGTAATTGTTGAGGATGTAGTTGAATTAATTGATAAACTTAAAAATGAAGCAAAAGTAATTTGAGAAGGACAAAAAATGTCAATTTTAGTTATAGCCGAGCATGATGGTTCAGCTCTAAAGGGATCAACTCTGAATGCTATTACTGCAGCAAATGAGTTAGGAGATGTTACAGTATTAATAGCAGGGGATAATTGTGATACTATAGCGAACCAAGCTGCAAAGTTAAGTGGTACGAATAAGATTCTCTTAGCAGAGCATGAGATATATTCAAAACCACTCGCCGAAACTCTTACACCGCTTATAATGAGCATTGCTCGAACTTTCTCCCATATAGTAGGCCCAGCATCTACTTTTGGTAAAAATATTTTACCCCGTGTTTCTGCACTCTTGGATATTCAACAAATTTCAGAGATCGTTGCTATTCATGATGGGGATACNTTCGAAAGACCTATTTATGCTGGCAACGCTATTGCGACTGTCCAATCAAAAGAGAGTATCAAGGTCCTAACCGTCCGAGCTACGGCATTTGAAGCTGCCGAAGAAGGCGGACCTCTGGCCCAAATCGAAAAAATTGACGCCGTAGCCACAGAACCTCTCTCTGAGTTCATATCTACAGAATTAACAAAGTCTGATAGGCCTGAGCTAACGCAAGCTAACATTGTAATATCCGGTGGACGAGGAATGCAAGATGGAGAGAATTTTATAATGTTAGAACGTGTTGCGGACCTCTTGGGAGCCGCCGTCGGAGCATCACGCGCAGCTGTTGACTCTGGTTTCGTTTCAAATGATTATCAGGTTGGTCAAACAGGTAAAATTGTTGCCCCTGAGTTATATATAGCAGTAGGAATATCAGGAGCTATTCAGCACTTAGCTGGGATGAAAGACAGTAACATCATTGTCGCAATAAATAAAGATGAAGAAGCTCCTATTTTCCAGGTGGCAGATTATGGCTTGGTTGGTGACTTATTTACAGAAATTCCAAAATTAGAAGCTGAACTACAAAAATAATATTCATTTCTAATTATAGTGTTTTGAACATCCTAACTAACTGACAGGGAACAAAATGGTCAAAGAAATTAATAGTGTTGGCATAATCGGAGCCGGGCAAATGGGCCTCGGCATTGCTCATGTATGTGCTTCCTCGAGTTTTAATGTTAATCTTCTGGATATTGACCAAAGTGTTCTCGATGATGCAATTAAAATAATTGATANGAATCTTGGTCGCCTTGCTTCTCGAGGAAAGATTTCTGAAAAAGAAAAAAAACTAGCACTCTCAAAAATTAAAACACATACTTCATTTGAATCACTTTCTGATTGTGATTTAGTAATCGAGGCGGCCACTGAAAACGAGACTATTAAAAATTCAATTTACAAAAAAGTTTGTCCGATTCTCAGGAAGGATACAATTCTCTCAACCAATACATCCTCAATATCAATTACCAGATTAGCTGCTCAAACTGACCGACCGGATAAGTTCATGGGTATTCATTTTATGAATCCTGCGCCACTGATGGAATTAATAGAACTGATACGTGGCATTGCTACCGACCCAGAGGTATTTTCAGTTATTAGAGAGTTTACTAATAGACTTAATAAAACTCCGGTGAGCTCTGAAGACTTTCCCGCTTTTATAGTTAATCGAATATTACTGCCCATGATTAATGAAGCAGTATATACGCTTTATGAGGGTGTTGGCACAGTAGATGCCATTGATGCAGCATTAAAACTTGGTGCACATCATCCCATGGGACCACTAGAACTTGCTGATTTTATTGGCTTAGATACATGTTTAAGTGTTATGCAAGTCCTCCACGAAGGATTAGCGGACACTAAATATAGGCCATGTCCACTTCTTGTTAAATATGTCGAAGCAGGTTGGATAGGCCGGAAGGCTGGAAAAGGATTTTACGACTATTCCGGTGATAAGCCCGTAGCAACTCGATAGTATATTTGTGTCAATGGATCTCAGCACGTAATTTTTGACGCAAAATATCAATAGGTATTTTTTTTCCCTCTACATTTAAATGCCAAAAAGTCCAACCGTTGCAGGCCGGCGTGTCCTGTACTAAAGCTCCAACACGATGAATAGAACCACGATGTTGGGAACTTATAATTGAGCCGTCAGCTCGAACCTTAGCAGTATGGCGGTTGCGTGTATCGGATAGCACAGTCCCGGGTTCTAATAACCCTCTTTCTACAAGCCATCCGAAAGGTATTCTGGGCTCATTTTTCTTTGANGGTGTTTTTAAAAGATCGATATCATCCGGTATGATAACTTCTTGAAGTCTCTTCTTCGCAGCTTTGATATAATTTATATCACGCTCGATACCGANAAAATTTCTACATAATTTTTTGGCTACAGCTCCGGTAGTTCCTGAACCAAAAAAGGGATCTAATATAACATCCTTCGGATCACTAGAGGATAGTATAACTCTATGTAATAGTGCTTCCGGTTTTTGGGTTGGATGTGCTTTACGGCCAGTTTTTTTATCCTTAAGCCGTTCCGGCCCAGCGCAAATTGGCAATAACCAATCAGACCTCATTTGCAAGTCTTCATTTAGTGATTTCATAGCGTCATAATTAAACTTTGCCTTTGCATTCTGACTTTTGGAACACCAAATTAGAGTCTCGTGAGCGTTAGTAAACCTTTTACCCCTAAAATTCGGCATCGGGTTAGTCTTTCTCCATATTATATCATTTAATATCCAAAACCCCATATCTTGNAGCGATGTTCCAACCCTGAATATATTATGATAGCTTCCAATAACCCATAGGGTGCCCGTCTCTTTTAGAACACGTCGAGCTTCATTTAGCCAAGAACGCGTAAACTTATCATATTGGGCAAAGCTCTCAAACTGGTCCCAATCTTCATTAACTGCATCAACCTTCGTATTGTTAGGCCTCAGGAGATTACCAGATAATTGCAAATTATAGGGTGGATCGGCGAAAATAACATCAATTGAGTTATTTGGAATAGTTCTCATCATCTCAACGCTATCGCCTTCGAGAATTTGATTCAATTTTAATTCTTTTTTGCCTACCATAATTTTGGCATACTGATTCTTTCAGGATTCGACGTCAAGAGTTATTTGAAATCAATTACTTAGAACTTTGTTAGATTTCCATATATAGAACTAATTATTAATTAGAAGACAATATATTGATTATAGGTTTAAACGTTTTTCGATGATGGGTAGTAATCCCCAGTTTATCCAAACTAATTTTATGGGCCATTGTTCCATAACCTTTATTTTGGTGCCAGCCATAACCTTTAAATTTAGAATCTAATCTTATCATTAATCTATCTCTAGACACTTTCGCAACAATTGAGGCTGCGGCAATAGATAGAGAGATTGAATCTCCTTTTATTATGGGTCGTGATGGATCAAAAATTGGTCTGGATTGATTACCATCAATTATTATAAAATCTGCTTTACTCTCTAAATTAGAAATAGCTCGTTCCATAGCTAGGAATGTTGCATTTAGAATATTCATATTATCAATATCTTCAACACTCGCCTGACCAATTCCTACTTCTGCTTCTCTAAGAATAATTTCATATAAACTATCTCGCTTTTTACTTGAAAGTTTCTTAGAGTCGTTGATCTCGGAATATAATTTAGAACTCAGTTTCTTATTACTAAAAATAACGGCTGACGCAAAAACGGGACCTGCCCAAGCTCCCCTGCCTACCTCATCAACCCCAGCTACCCGGCAAAAACCCTGATTTTGAATTTCTTCTTCTATTGANAAATCAACCACAGGTTACTCCAATAACTAATATTTGATTTTAATCAAAGTTAGGAACTTTTATCACCCAAGCGCTATCCTAAATTCCAGTGCCGAGGGAACACATGCGTGCCATCTGATCCAAGTTTAAGGTTATAATCCCGAATAACTAAATTAATTTTTAAGGCATCATACAAATGCGGAAACTCAACATTATTTCTTGATATCTCCCATTTTAATTTATCGCCTAGATCTTCCGAATTAACCTCGATTAGTGCAAGATTATCCTGACCAAACCGATGTTTAGCTGCGCTTTCGATAATTAATTTAGCAGTGGAAAAATGTATGAAGCCATCATTGATATCTTGTGAAGAGCCATTATAGATGCCAGCAGCCCGAGCTTTTATCCATTCGTCTTGACGACATATGTGATATATTAAAGCCCTTCTCATATTTACTTGGCTAGCCTATCTTTCAGTGCACGTAGGTATTGGAGATCCATTTGCTCGAAATCACCCTCCTTAAGGTCCTCCTCATACTCTCGCAACTCTTGCTTGGTTAATTCGGACTTAGAAATTGCATCAATAGCTTGAATAAGTTTTTTTGCCTCAGTGATTTCGGTTTTACTAATAGGCTTAGAGTCAGATTCCTCAACATCTTCATTATGATTAATTTCATCATCATCCGATTCTTCGAACTCCTCTTCACCGTCCGAAGAAATTAATAATTGATCCCAAGTAACACCAGCATTAGAGATTTTGTTATTAATCTCCTCAACGATGGAGAGCACCTCAGATTCTTTCGAACTTGATAGTTTTTCCAAAAGTACAAGGAATTCTTCTCTATTTAAATCAGTTTGCATTTATCTTCTCCAAATCAGCCTTTAACTCCTAANGTCTTTTTCTGCTCGTCACCGTACCCAACAATTACAAAGTCATTTAATTCAAATAAGGGCCGTTTAATAAGAGTTGGTTTAAGCATAACTAAATCAATTAATTGACTCTTATTTAAATNAGTTTTGGNAGGTTCTTCGAGTTCTCTCCAAGTCGTGCTACGTTTGTTTATAAGAGTTTCCGGTCCTAATTCTTCTAACCAGTAAAATATTTTTTGTTTTTTAACCCCATCACTTTTTAAATCAAAAAACTCAAACAATCTATTAGCTAGCATAAAATCTTTTTTTGCCTTTCGACAAGTATCGCAACTCTTTAGGCCGTAAATTTTAATCATACGATAAGCAACCATGTGGAAAGAAAAAAAACAAGTTTAAAAAAGAGTAATTCCTTAGTTTCCACGGCNGATCAGGTATTATTAGAAATTAAGGTTCTAAATCTATTAAATTAATCCAGTATTTACGAGAGAGCATTCGTATATCACGGGGTTTAACCTTAAATAAAAAAGTATCATTCCCCTTATTACCTCTAATAGTCCCAACTTCCTGAAAAACTCCCATATGAAACTCTTGCGCTGGAAAATTAGAAGTGATTTTTATATTTAAATTTGTTTCCGGATTAGCCTCCATCTTANCATGTAACTCACTCGTGATTCTAGAGGGACCCTCAATAAATCCCCAAGAATAGTAAGTCATTAAAAGAGCACCTATTACAGCACAAAACAGGACATCTCGCCTCATATACCAGCGCCGTTGTATCATTTTTTTATCTTTGATGCTTGGATTATTCATTAATGCGGCTTCCAAACTAAACCCCAGCGATGGATCGTCCACTTTTCGAGAGGTATAAGACAATAGCGATCAGTTGCTAGGAAAATAATTGAAATAATGATGACGCCGAGAAAGACTTCTTCAATTTTAAATTCTGATGCTGAGGAAAATATCATGAACCCTAAACCGCTATCACCGCCTATCATTTCCGCGGCAATCAAAGCACGCCATCCAAAGCCCATGGACATTCTCATACCAGAGATAATACTTGGCATAGCACCTGGCAAATATACATTAGTAATTACATCCCATCGGCTTCCACCCATAGTTAAAACACTTTGCTCGTAGACCTTTGCTATGCTCCTAACGCCTAACATCGCATTAAAAAACATTAACCAAAAAATTGTATTGAGCATGATAAACAACGTTGTCATCCATCCAACTCCAAACCAAACTATAGCTAGAGGAATCCAAGCTATACCTGAGATTGAGTTAGCAAATATGCCAATCGGCTCTAAAACTTTAGAAATTGGCCGGCTCATGCCGGCAAATATTCCAAGTGCGATACCAGCAGGAAGGCCAATTAGTGAAGCCAAAAGAACCCGTCCGACACTCGACAGTATATGCGTCGACATCATGCAACTCTGATCCAAAACAATAGCTGCACTAAACCCTTCACAATCTTCTTGCAGTATAAAAAATGCTTCCCAGACTTCACTAACTTTTGGGATAAAAACAGGGGCTAACCAATTAAACACTTCGTTCAAATGCCAAACAGTTATTAAAATTAAAAAAGGTATGGATCCTAGAAAAAATTTCCTAAGGCGTTGCCGACCTATCTTTTTTTGAATATTTACTGATAATGTGTTAGCTATACTCATCGTTGCACAAGTCCCCACCTTTCAATTGTGTCGGACTCAAACGGTCTTAGCAGATAATGGTCAAGTATAATCCACGACAATCCTATAAGTAACATACCTAAAATAACTTCAGAGGTCCTATCCACATCTTGAGCGGTAAATATCATCCAACCGAGACCCTCTCGACCAGCGAGCATTTCTCCTGCAATCACTGCACGCCAAGCGAACCCTATACTTAGTCTTGATCCGGTTGCTATGTGAGGCAAAGAACCGGGTAACAATACATCGCGTATAATCTGTAATCTAGTTCCACCTAATGTTCTTACCGCGTGTATGTACTTCATGGGAATTTCTCGAACACCACTTAAAACAGTGAAGGCTATGGGGAAAAAACTAGTGTACAAAATGACTATAAAGATTGTTTTATCACTATTTCCGAACCACACTACAACTATTGGGAAAATTGCTATGCCGGATATTGATTGAAAAAAATTCATCATTGGGTAGAACATGTCCGCTATTGTCCTATTAATTCCAAGAATCAAACCAAACGGGATACCCAAAGCCAAACCAAATATGCTGCCCACAATCAATCGAGTAATTGTATCGCCAAAATAGCTAGGCAATAATCCTTCATAAACCATATCGAATGAAGATAATGCAACAGCTATTGGAGAAGGCAGATATCGATCAGGGTTTTCTAAAGCATGGGATATCAAAGTCCACACTAATAGTATCCCAAAAATCACTAATGCTAAATGTATTGCATTTGCACCCGAAAAATGTCTCCAAAATGCCAAAAACCGATTGAGATTATTCCTCGATGGCAACGTTAACCTCCTCCCTAACTAACCGCAGGATCTCGTCGCGTGAGCTCAGAAATTCTTTATCAACATTCATTTCAGACCAAATTCTTTTATCACGTGCTATATTAATATCAACAATAGCTTTAAGGCGCCCCGGCCTAGCTGAAAAAACAAAACATCGATCGCCTAAAAAAGCTGCTTCATCGACAGCATGCGTAATAAAAATAATTGTTTTTTTTGTTGCTATAGCTATCCGATTTAGCTCCTCCTGCAGGGTAATGCGTGTCTGGGCATCAACAGCAGCGAAAGGCTCATCCATTAGCATTACTACTGGATCAGCACATAATGTTCTAGCAACAGCGCATCTCTGTTTCATTCCGCCAGAAAGTTCGTGAGGGTATTTATCTTCAAACCCCTCCAAACCAACTAATTTGATAAAATCAGAAACTCGCGTTTTTCTCTCCTGATCAGGGGTGCCTCTCAACTCAAGGCCGTGACCAATATTCTTCGCCACACTACGCCATGGCAAAATAGCATGTTCCTGAAATACCACGCCCCTGTCAGACCCTGGCCCCTCTATCTTTACCCCGTCGACAGTTACTAATCCTTCACGATAAGGCAGGAGACCGGCAAGAATATTAAGAAGTGTCGATTTACCACAACCACTCGGGCCAACGACTGTTACTAATTCACCTTCTTCTACTTTTAAATTTATTTTTTCCAGTGCATGAACGGATTCGCCAGTATATTCATCTGGGTAATAATGGGTAAGATCTTGAATAACCAACTTTGCAGGCATAAAATTTTCCTGAAATTTATAATAAAGGAAAGGTGCGACTTAGAAGCCGCACCCTTATTTTTCGTTTCATAATTAACAACTACTTTATATCTGAAAACCACGTAGGATGACGCTTTATGGTATCATCAACAAAGGAGGTGTCCAAATATCTCGCAGGATCGTATGGCTTTTTCATTTTCTTTTGAGCAATAAGCAACTTTACAGAATTCTTAAATGCAGCCTTCGTTCCACCACCAATACGAGCATCATAAACAATATGTTTTATTGTGCGTTTTACCAAGGAAGGTGCAGTGCCACGNAGAAAGCGCGAGCCAATCTCGGCCACTTCGTCAGCATTTTTAGGATCTCTTAAAAAATGCGCGGCTTCGGCCATAGCATCAACAAAAGCTTGCGTTCTTTTACGATCTTTATACACAACCTCTGGCTTTCCGTGCATCCCTGCGCAGAAGCATACGTGCCCTCCACCGCGCGAAATAAGTTTGGATCCCTTTATCTTATCTAGGGCACTAGTCAAACTTGGCTCCCAAGCAACAACCGCATCAACGCCACCAGAGTCAATAGTTGATACATAACTTGATGGACTGACATTAATGCGCTTGATATCCCTTTTTGACATACCATTTTTTCTTAAAATTTCCTGTAAGTATAAATCTCCAGCACTACCAAACTTAACACCAACTTTTTTACCTTTGAGGTCTTTGAGCGAATTTATTCCCTCTCCTCGAGCAACAATACCAATGTTTCCATCACTGGTAGGCGAGTTAAAATGTCCGCCAACGTAGCCAACAACACCTTTTAACTTAATTCCTTTCTCCAGTGCCACAGGCAAATTGGTAAAGGTAGCGGGTGCAAAATCTATCTCACCAGCAGCTAGGGATTTTGTAAGAGCAGCTCCTGTTTTTCGCACTACAACCTTTGTATTAAGCCCGTGCTTCGCAAAAATACCCTTGCCCTGTGCAACAAAAACAATCATACCACCTACATTTTTTCCAGCACCGACGCGCAAGTCTTGCGCGTTGAGATTTGGGCTTGAAAAAATAGTTAAAGCAGCTATCGCAGTGGTANCTATAAACTTAGTATTAAATTTTATCATTAAATGCTCCCTGAATTGAATAATATTGGATAATTTGTATTTTCTGAGACTCTATTAAATTCTTCCATGAAAAACAAACAAAGTTTATTTTTTAATCTAAGTTACTTTACGATCCGTCTATTTGTTATTAAAACGTAATTTCTAAGACGATAATTTTAAGTTTATTTATTATATGATTTGAGGGGTATTAAATGTCGAATACAAATATGGATACTGTTAATGAGATTGGTCTAGCTGTGATTGGATGCGGAACCATTGGCCGAATTCGTGCTAAGTATGCTCGTGAGTACCCTGGTGTAAAATGGTTAGGTCTTTGTGATATTAATGATGATTTAGGCAAAAAACTCAAAGAAGATACCAATGCTGATTTTTATACAAACGATTTTAATGAATTAATTAATCGACCAGAAGTTAATGCAGTGATGATCATTACCGATGAAAATAAGCACACAGAACCAACTTTATGCGCTGTCGAAAAAGGACACAAATTATTCATTGAGAAACCTCTAGCAACCGAAGCACGTGACTCACTTGAAATATTAAATGCAATTGAAGAAGCAAAGTTAGATGCATGTGTTGGATATACGCAGCGGTTTCGAAGACGATTTTTAACTGTAAAGGAAAGACTTACGTCTGGCCAAATTGGCGATGTTCACACAGTCACCACACGGGCATTCATGAATAGAATGGTTCCAATCGCAACTATTGCGAAAACTAATGCCAGACATAATTTAACGCCCATGGTTGTCTCTGGAACACACTCCCTCGATATGTCAATGTGGTTNATGGAAGGTAAAAAGCCTATCTCGGTATACGCGAAATCCGTAGATAAAGTTCTAAACGAATGGGGTACAAAAGACTCTACTTTTGGTATTTTTACCATGGACGATGGTACCATTTTCTCGATGAATATTTGTTGGGCTCTTCCTGAAGTTTGGCCCGGCTCTGTGTATGGGCTTGAGATTGGAATTGTGGGTAGAGAGGGTATTATTGACATAGAGGATACACATCGTGATCTTGTTTTAGCAACGAATGAAAAATTACCAGGAGGTTATATTTCCGGAGGTTATGAAGCACCCGAACGTCATGTTGATTTTCTAACATCGTACCCGCCGGGTGATTTGTGGAATGATCAGTTATACGGTCCAATGAGAGAAGAAACTATTGGGTGGTTTACGCGAATTATGATGGGCACCCCTACACCACACGCAACGGCAGCTGAAGGACACTCAAACCTTTTGTATACAATGGCAATGGACCTATCAGCGAAACTTGGCCAAGAAATTTCACTCCCTATTGATCCTGAAGAATTTTATAAATAATATTTTACAAAAATTATGTTATCTTCAATTGCTCGATACCCAAATCTCGGGCTATTTTGGCTAAAACCTCCAATAGCTCGTCATGCAAAGGGATACCGTTTTTANTACGACCCATACGTTTTTTGTAACTCTGCTCACCCGGNAATAAAACTTCATCAAAGCCGGGTAGAGTTGGCGAATTTTTCATCGTACGATAAACATTGTCGACATTGGATTTGAAAGTGTCTAAATCGGAGAAAGAGGCAATATCAATCGCGATCACAAACTGGCCAGTGTTNGTTTCAGTTTTGAAATCGGCATTAAAGTCAATAACGTCTTTTCCAAACGCAGCGCTGTTTAATGTCCCTGCAAGAAGCCCAAACATCAAAGCTAGGCCATAGCCTTTTGGTCCGCCAATCGGTAATAAAAAACCATCTTTCGATTTTGTTGGATCAGTAAGTGGTTGTCCCTGACGGTCAATCATCCAGCCCTCTGGCATCTGCTCACCCCGCTGTGCCGCTGTTTTAACTTTTCCATATGCAGCGACGCTCGTTGCCATGTCTAATATTATTGATGGTTCGCTTAAACCGGGAACAGCGATCGCTATCGGATTAGTCGATAATAGCATTTCAGTTCCTCCCCAAGGAGGAAGGTGGTTTGCATTTCCAATAGCAACATAAATGCCAATCATGTTCTCAGATAATGGAATTTTAGCGTAAAGTGATGCGGGACCAGCATGGTTGCTATGATGAACTCCAACCCAAGCAACTCCACTTTTTTTTGCTTTTTTTGTTGCTAGATCAGCGCAAAACTTCATTACCAAGTGACCTTGACCATTATCCCCGTTAACCAGCGCCATTCCAGATTTTTCCCGCTCTACTCTGATATCAGGGTTTAAGTTTAGCCCCCCTTCCTTTATGCGGCGAATGTAGCCAGGCAAACGAAAAACTCCATGTCCATCAGCCCCACTTACATCAGCTTCACTCATTAAGTGACCAACAATTTTGGCATGCCTATTTGGCATGCCTACAGCCTTAAAACTACTCTCAATGAAGTTCGCAATATTACTTTGCGAAAAAAGAGAGAGTGTTTTTTCTGAACTAATCATGTTGCTACCATTGTAACTTACTGGGTTGTTACCACATCTTCACCAGAGAGGTGTTCAACGGTTTTACCCGTTTTAAGAAATGTGCGAGTTACCGAGTCAGAGTCATAAGTCCATAAAATAACCGCACGCGTATCACCAATATTAATAAAACGATGGAAGGTACCGGCTTTTATATAAGTTGTATCCATTTTCGATACCGGTGTTAACTCTCCATCTATCTCTACGTTGCACGTACCCTCTAGCAGGACTACTTGCTCATCACAATTATGGCAGTGCACAGGCACCTCTTTAGCAACCGGGAAACTTGTTAAACCAGAGGTTATTCGCGATCCACATTTTTCGTTAGTTACAAGCACCGTTGTGATAACACCATCTCCCCTTTCGTGAGTTGGAGCATCACCAATTTTAAAAATTTTAGTTTCCGACATTAAATTTTCCCTAGTTATCGAAGTTTATACACTGTACGATTAGAGTTAAATTATAATACCGTAAACAATTAGGTTCGCAATGTCTTAAACATAGAAGTTATATTTACAAAATTTATTTTTTTAATATAGAATCGAGATTTTACCAATGCCCGAAAAAGTAACAAAACTAAAAATAATTAATACAGGCGATTCAAATCAGCCAACTAGGCCACAAACGAAATATCAGAAGGTCGAGAATATTATTCGACAACGTCTCATTGAAAATATTTGGAAGCCCGGGGATGTCCTACCAAGTGAAGTACAATTGGCTACAGAGCTTGATGTTAGTCAAGGAACCGTAAGAAAAGCATTGAATGATATGGTTGCTGAAAACCTTCTATATCGGCGCCAAGGCTTAGGAACATTTGTCTCTCAACATACTGAACGAAGAGCTCTCTTTCTTTATTTTAGCTTAGCGGGTAATGACGGCAGCAGAATCTTNCCAGAGAGCAAAATTCTTAACTGCAAAGAAAAAGAACCATCTGATTCTGAATATAAAAAACTTGAATTAATGAAAGGTGAGAGAGTTATACAATTTCAAAGAATCCGTTATTATGAGGACGTCCCTACAATCTTTGAAACGATCACTCTCCCCTTAGAGCATTTCCCGGACTTTGGTTCTGACTCAGAACCCCCAAACAACCTTTTTCGATTTTATCAATCTTTTTATGGGATTACAGTTTCAAAAGCTGAGGAGCAATTAAGATCAGTATCGGCAACAAAAGAGGAGTCTACTATCTTAAATGTCCCGGAAAAATCACCTTTATTAGAAATAGATCGCCTTGCGAGAATGCTCGACGGCAGACCCGTAGAATGGAGAGTAAGCCATTGTGATACCACCAACTACCATTATATTAAAGAATCGGGTTAAACAAATATTTTCCTGATTAGAAGTTTGGTATCTGGATAGTAAGGAGATAAAATAGCATGAAGGAAAAAATAGGCTTTATTGGCCTTGGTGTCCTAGGGTCAGCTATAGCAGAGAACTTGGTTAAAGCTGGTTTTCAGGTAACGGGGTATGACGCAAATTNGAGCGTTTTATCAAAACTNACAGATATTGGCATTATATCAGGACCGTCTCCCATGGATGTCGCGCTTGATAGTGACGTTGTATTAACCTGTCTATCAAGTATAGATGCCATGCTTGAAGTTTTCGATGGGCCAATGGGAATTAATAAAGCAAATAAAAAAAATCAACCGGTAATTGAACTTGGAACATTCCCAATTGAAATAAAAGAAAAAGTAAAAGCTTGCATGGATTCTTGTAATAAAAATTTATTAGATTGCCCCGTGAGTGGAAATCGCATTTTAGCAAAAAAACGCCAGCTAACAGCTTTCGCAAGCGGTGATGAAGTCATTTATAATTCAATTGTCCATATTATATCGAGTTTTGCACACAAAACCTTTTTTGTGGGCAACTTTGGTAACGGTATGAAAATGAAATTCTGTGCAAACATTCTAAATTTAGTTCATAACTCAATCGCCGCGGAGGTAATGGTATTGGGAATGAAATCAGGGCTTGATGCGGAAGTAATACATAGCGTCATCAGCGGATCAGGATCTAGCTCTTCGATATTCGAAACCCGTGGAGCAATGATGGCAAACAATAATTATGAATATGAAGGTATGAATTTTTCCATACCGATAAAAGATTCTCGCTTTATTTCTGATCATGCACATCAAATGCAAGTTCCAACTCCAATTTACCACGTCGCCTTACAATCATACTATGCTGCTATTGCTCAGGGGCATTCTGATGAGGATGCTGCAGCGGTCTGTGCAGCTATGGAAAGAGCGGCAAACATTGAGAGACCAAGGAACAAGAAGAAGAAAAATGAATTCTAAAAAAAAATCTGTTAATAAAATAAAGTTAAAAAAAATTGGTGTAATTGGCCTTGGAAATATGGGGAAAGGTATCGTAAAAAATCTTTTACTGGCTAAGCATGTGGTGCACGTATGGGACTCAAATGAAACATCTCGAACGCATTTTAAAAATAAGACAATAATTACAACGCCTTTTGAGATGTCGCAAAAATGCGAAATTATAATTTTTGTCGTTCCAGGTTCTCCTGAGATAGACGCAATGCTTAAAGGAAAATTAGGTATATTATCAAAGCCTCGCGCGGGTCTCATTTTATATGATTTTACTACGTCGGATCCTGTATATACTAAAAAATTAGCNAATCGATCACTTAAAAAACAAGTTATTTATATGGACGCGGGAATGACCGGCGGTGGGGCTAAGGGAGCTGATGAAGGCACAATGACATTAATGATAGGGGGAGACNAAAAAACCTATAAAAAAACGACCCCAATTTTAGATGCTGTAGCCAAAAAATTGATATATCTGGGTAAAAGTGGAACCGGGCATACGATGAAAGTTGTCCACAATATGATTACTCATACTAATTTCTTTGCTTTATGTGAGGCTGCGCATCTTGGCAATAAAGCAGGTATTGATTTAAAGGACTTAATTGAAGTTTTTAACAATGGTAACGCGAGAAGTTTCATATCAGAGCGTCGGTTTCCAGATCATATCTTATCAGAGACATGGGATGCACGTTCACGGGTTTTTAACCTAAATAAAGATGTAGGGATGGCTATAAATTTAGCCGATAAACTTGGGGCAACCGTAAATATTGGTCGTAACACTTATGACTATATTCAAGCTGCTATGCGGCAAGGCCGTTCAGAAGATGACTTCTCGCTTTTATACCCAGATTTGGATAGCTTAAGTAAGAAGAAAAAAGTTAGAAAACGTAGTCACAAATAAATAATTAAAAAAATTATTTATTTGGAACCCGAATGGATGATCTGTCATTGTTGTTTAAAGGCAAATTAACAGGCTCATTTCTCTCAACCGACAAGTCAGCAGCCATGTAAACCTCCATAACTTGCCTNGCCTGCCTTGGAGTTACCATAACTGACCTATCTAGCGCGACAGCTTCCAGAAAGTGAACACCTTCGTCATGCATAGGGCCAGCAAACACATGTTCAACCTGCTCCCCTGGCATCGTAGACATCGGCAATCTTATTCCATTTTTCATAGTGTTTAATATGACATCTCTATGAGTATCATCCATAACCAGCATGCCCTCTGTACCTGTAAACTCAATCCAAGTGCCGGAATAATTTGGGTGTCCAGGAGGCATTGTCCAGCCAGAGCCGATCGTAATAACGACACCATTATCGAGAGTAACTATTGACCATTGTGCATCCTCTAATCCGGTNACGTCTTTCATTACTCCATAAGCTGATTGCGAGTAGACTCTGATAGGTTTAGCGGGCTCTAAGCACCAAAGGAGAAAATCAAGGTCATGAGTTGCTTCCATGGCAGCTGGAGAAAGTTTAATTCTCCCTCCGATTTTGTGACCCAAGCCACGTGTAATATGTCTACTCACCAATCCCGCTACTGGATTTCCAATTGTTCCATCATTCAAACATTTTTTCAGGTAAGCAAACTTGGGGTTAAACCTTTGTGAATAACCAATTGTAAATTTTACACCGTTCTCCTCAGCTAGTTCTACCAAATGGTCTGCTTCTTTTAATGTAAGAGAGAGGGGCTTCTCAAGAAACACGTGCTTTCCAGCTTCCATACAATCTTTGGCCATTGGGTAGTGAATATCTTCAGGAGTAGCTGAAATAAAATATGCATCGATNTTATCATTTTTTAATAATTCATGATAGTCTGTGGTTGCAGTCACTGGATTTGTTAACTTTTTGACTTCTTCCAGACGGTCTAGCTTTATTTCAGCTATATGAAGGTCCTTAACCAAGGGATTAGATGAGCATGTATTCGCGCGAATCCCGCCGCACCAACCTGTTCCAATGACACCTACGTTAATTTGTTTCATACTGATTTCCCATGTTTACATAAAATAAATTTGCTATTGTTTGAGAGGCTTATGATNTTTTTGTTTATATTTCTTGCGATCGTCACTCTTATATAAGAGTAAGTTAACTTGCAGAAGCTATTATTATTNGAACACTGATGTCAAGAAGAGACATCAAATAAGGTTAAATTTCTCAAATAAAATCAAATATTTTAAACTATTTTTCAAAATACTTAAATTAAATTGATCGTAGCCCATCTTTTATAAAAATTTACTGGAAAATCGCGATTTCTGGTGTTAATTAGCATTAGATGCTCTTATATAAGAGTATATTTTGGATTTAAATATGAAAATCTTTTATGAGAGGATTAAGAAATATGTCTAATTTTACAATCGCTGTTGCTGATACAGTCTTCCCAACACTAGACCCCGCTAAAAAAGCTCTTGAGGGACATACAAAACAAGAATTTAAGCTTTCTAAGGATAAATCGGTTGAAAGTATACTAGAGGCAGCAGCGGATGCAGATGCATTATTGGTTACCTACAGTCCTATCACGGCTGAAGTAATCTCCGGTTTAAACAAATGTAAAGCAATTGGACGCTTCGGCATCGGGACAGATAACATTGATATTGCGGCGGCTACCGCAAAAGGTATTTCCGTTTGTTATGCTCCAGTCTATTGTCTTGATGAAGTATCAGATCATGCAATGGCTTTACTACTAGCATGCGCTAGAAAAATCCCTTTCGCAAATGCTCGTGCTGCAGAGGGGCGCTGGGAAATGCCAGCCGTGGCGCCGATAGGTCGATTGAGAGGGAAAACGCTAGGCTTAATTGGTCTAGGCAACATTCCCCAGCAAATTGTAGGGAAGGCNCAAGCCTTTGGAATAAATGTCATTGCATCTGATCCATATTGCTCGGATGATGTTTTTTCCGAACTTAATGTGAAAAAAGTTGACCTCGACGATGTTCTAATGCATTCCGACTACATATCTATACANGCACCTTTAACGCCGGAAACAGAAAATATGTTTAATATGGATGCGTTCAAAAAAATGAAAAACACAGCTTTTTTAATTAATACCGCTCGGGGTCCTTTAGTAGAAATTAACGATTTAGCTGAAGCATTAAATCACGGTGAGATTGCCGGTGCTGGCCTAGATGTCTTGCCTGAAGAACCACCAGCGAGAGACAACCCTCTGCTTGGACGAGATGATGTTGTTCTAACGCCGCATACAGGTTTTTACTCAGAAGATGCATTGTTGGACCTTCAAACTACAGTTGCAACGGATGTCGCTACTATTCTATCAGGTGGAACGCCCAAGTATCCAGTTAAAATCAATTAAATCTGCAATATCATGAAGTCAATGGTACTTACAGGCCCAAAACAGATATTAGAGAATAACTCTGATATGCCTATAGCCGGTCCAGATGAAACGTTAATTCGCGTAACAAAAACAGGCATATGTGGCACTGATTTAAAAATTTTTCAAGGCGGCATTCCAGTTACATATCCGCGCATTATGGGACATGAATCCGTAGGTAAGATTGTGTCTGGATCGANTTTTAAATCTGGTACACCTGTTATAGTCGATCCAGCCTATTATTGTGGTTCTTGCTATAATTGTAGAGATGGGCAAACACATCTGTGCCCGAACGGGGGGCTAATAGGCCGCGATGTAGAGGGAGGATTTGCTGAATACATGATTGCTCCCTCACGCAACGTTTATGCTCTTCCAGAAGATATAGAGAGTTCAGTTACTCCACTAATACAGCCTTTAACAACGTGCTTACATGCTCAAAGAAAAGCAAGTATTTTTCCAGGAGAAGCAGTTCTGGTCTATGGTCTTGGGGTTACAGGATTGCTGCATATTCAATTAGCTAAAGCCCATGGAGCTTATCCGGTTATAGGTGTCACGCGTTCAAAATGGAAACGAGAATTAGCTGAAAAATTAGGCGCTGACTTTACATTTGCTCCCTCCGATACTTTACATTCTGATGTGTTAGAAGTAACTGGTGAAAAAAATGGTGTTGATTTAGTGATTGAATCGGTCGGTCAGTTACCCATTCTCGCAGAAGCTATCGAATTAGTTCGGTTAGGAGGACGTATTCTTCCATTTGGCATTTATACTAGCACACAGGGTGAATTACCTTTCTATAATCTCTACTTTAAAGAGATACAAGTTGTAAATGCTCGGGTTGCAAAACCAGAAGATTATCCAGCTAGCATTGATTTTGTGAAACGTGGTATTGTGAACCTAAAGCCTTTAATTACACATAATTTTAGTTTTGATAAAATATTGAGTGCTTTAGAAATGCTTGATGGTGGCAACAACGAGTGTATAAAAATAATTTTAGATCATTAATAATACCACGACCTCGGTTTTAAAGGAAAAAAAATGACAGTAGAAATAATTTCCTCCCAATGGCTTGCCGATAATTTGCTGGACCCAAGAATAAAAATTATCGAAGTCTCTGCCAAAAAAGAAGACGAGGCGGGTTATTACAAAAACCATATTCCGGGAGCAATTAATTTCTGGTGGAAAGATTTATGCTGGGATGACACTGATCGACAGTTTGTCACTCCACTTCAATTAGCTGATCGATTAAGTAACGTTGGAATAAGCCATAAANATATAATTGTTTTATATGGGGAACCCGTGCAGTACGGAACNTATGCTCTGTGGTCGTTGATAATGGCAGGACATCCCGATATAAAATTACTGGATGGTGGTCGTACACGATGGATGTCACAAAAATTACCCAGCACTAATACACTGCCTGAAATTTCAAAAACCGATTATAAAGTTCAGCAACCAGCCCAAGAAATGCGCCTTGGAAGAAATAATATTCTGAAAAATTTAAATAAGGCGGAACGCTTCTTATTGGATGTTCGCACTCCAGAGGAATATTCGGGTGAACGTGTGATGGAGTACGGCCAATTTGACCACGGTGCTGAAAGAGGTGGAAGAATACCCGGAGCACAGCATCTATTCTTTAAAGAATTAATTAACGACGACGATACTTTCAAAGAAGCTCACGAAATAAAGGCCAAGCTAGACACCGTTGGGGCAAGCTTAGAGAAGTTTAATGAAATAGTTATTTATTGTCGTCTATCCCATCGAGCCACCTTAGTATGGACAGCAATGACCTATATATTAGGGTATACCAACGTCAAAATCTACGACGGTTCGTGGACTGAATGGGGTTCAATCGTTGGATTTCCGGTAGAAAAATAAACTATGTGCCTTACGTTATGGGAATATAAATATTCGTCTAACGAAAATAGTAAAAATCATAATACCATTACAGGCTGNCTCTTTTTACTCAGCGGCTGGCAGCGCTTTTTGATTAGATGCATGTTTATCTTTAATGGCCATCAGAACCTTCTCTGCTGTTGCAGGNAGAGATGTAATTCTAACGCCCACGGCATCAAAGATCGCATTACAAATAGCCGCCGCAGTCGGGACAGCTGTTGGTTCGCCAACACCCTTAGCCCCGAATGGGCCCGTCGGATCGAAGTTCTCAACAATATCTACATCGATTTCTGGCATGTCCAAACTGGTAGGCATGATGTAATTTGTTAGGTTTGGGTTTACCTGTTGACCCAAATCGTTGAATAACATTTCTTCCTGAAGCGCAAAACCGATGCCCATTGAAATGCCACCTTCAATTTGGCCTTCAACCAACATCGGGTTTATTGCAGTACCGCAATCATGGGCTGCTGACATATATAATACATTAACTTCACCTGTTTCATCGTCAACTTCCACCTCCGCACACTGAGTTGCGTATACGTAAGTTGAGAAAGGCTTGCCTTGACCCGTTTCTGGATCCATGCCAACAGTTGGTGGGTTATAAGAGGCACTTCCTATTGGTGGACGGCCCATCACAAATTGAGCTTGAAGCGCAACATCAGCAATGGGCAAGCTCCTTTGAGGAAAATATTGAACCTGAATCTTACGGTCAATTGCTTCAAGTTGGTTTGGCTGCACACCTAAAAGAGGTGCCGCAACTTCAAATAAAATCTGTTTTGCATGTTCCGCTGCTAATTTAATGGCGTTCCCAGTAACATAAGTCGTACGGCTTGCAATAGCGCCTGTATCCATAGGAGTTGCGTCTGTATCAGCGGATACTACATGTATATCATCTGTGGACACACCCAATTCTTCGGCAGCTATCTGGGCCAGAACAGTAAGCGAGCCTTGGCCTGTTTCCACAGTTCCGGTTAATAAGGTCGCAGTTCCATCTTCATTAACTTTGACCGTCGCAGCACTGGGATTCGCGGCAGCCGTAAAACCGATTGGATACCACATACAACCTATACCCTTCCCACGATGAATCATTTCTGCCACTCCTTCCAACCAAATCTTTCTGTAGCCATTGTAAGGGAATCACTCACAACAACCGACTCCAAAACCTGGCCCGTAGGACTTGTAGACCCCTCATTAAATGCATTAGTTAGTCGAATTTTCAACGGTTCTATTCCCAATTCAGCAGCAATATCATCCATATGTGATTCATAAGCAAAACAGACCTGGGGAGCTCCAAACCCCCGCATAGCTCCTGTTACGGTTTTGGTCGTATAAACGGCGTAAGCATCCACATGAAGATTCTCAACATTATAAGGTCCAGCAGAGAGAATACTTGCCTTCCCCAGTGTAGTCTCAGTCCATGAGCAATATGCTCCACCATCGCACACAATTCGCACTTTTCGGGCTAAAATTTTGCCCTCTTTTGAAACTCCAGTTTTATAATCCATGATAAAAGGATGACGTGTTGTTGAAGAAATAAATTCATCTTCACGTGTAAAAACACACTTAACTGGACGTCCAGTTTTTTTTGACAGCAGTGCAATAACGGGCTCAGTTGTAATTTCGTTCTTTCCACCAAAATTACCACCAACGACCGTGGCGATTATTCGTATACGATTAATTGGCATGTCAAGCGTGCGCGNAATATCAGCTCGACCNAGTGTTATTCGGCCTAAGCTTGAATGCAAAGTAACACGACCATTCGCATCCCATTCTGCTATTGAAGCATGAGGCTCCATNGGAACATGTTCAACCATTTGCGTTGTAAATCTGCGCTCAAAAATATGGTCTGAGTCTTTGAACCCCTGATCAACATCACCTTTTATAATTGTTTTAGTTGCATAAATATTACTATCGTTATTATGAATTTTTATTGCATCCTCGCTCATAGCTTGGATGGGATCAAAGACAGGGGGTAACTCTTCATACACAACTTTAATTTTTTCCAGAGCATCTAACGCCTGTTGTTCCGTTACAGCTGCAACAGCTGCAACGCCATCACCTGCATGTCTGACAACTTCATCAGCCAGTAAAGGTTGATCTTGCAAAGACGGTCCAAAACTATTGACAGGAATTTCGGACCCGATCAGCGTCGCTTGAACCCCAGGCATCTTTTCGGCTTCTGATACATCAATACTCTTTATTTTTGCATGTGCAACTCCCGCCCGTTTAATTTTTGCGTGAAGCATTCCTGGAAAAAACATATCATCGATGTACTTAGTTTGACCTAATCCATGCATTCGCCCATCAGGACGTGTCGCCCGTTGTCCGATAGCTGGAGTTTGCAAGCGCGCTGGGGCAGCATCAATTTCTTTAGGAAAGAAATTTCTCTCTGGCACCGAAGGTAGCCTCAAGTCATCGTCTACTTTTCTCAAACTCTCAAGTGTCTCTTGTTTTTCAGCAAGTTTAATTTCATCAACCATTTATTTNTTCCTTTTAACTATGCAGCCCGNGGATTTCTAGCTGGCACTTTCTTNCCAGTAATTTCCTCATAAGCATCAANTACGCCATCAATGATTTTAGTGTAGCCTGTGCATCTGCACAAATTACCAGATAATGCATCTTTAACTTGGTCTCTCGTCAAATCTTGCTCTTGATCAATTAGAGCTTTGGTCGCCATTATCATTCCCGGTCCACAAAATCCGCACTGAAGTGCAGCAACATTCTCAAATGCTTTTTGAATAGGATGATATTCCTCAAGTGTTGAAAGACCTTCTATGGTAAGAACCTCTTTTCCATTCGCCTGCCCCGCCAACATCAAACATGCATTTACAGCTAAACCGTCCACTAAAACGGTACAAGCTCCACAATCTCCAACATCACAGCCAATTTTCGCTCCGGTAAAATTTAAATCTTCCCGTAACATTTTAAGAAGAGTGGTTTCTGGCGGCACTGAGGCTGTTTTAACCTCACCGTTTACATTTAGCGTTATATCAGTCATATTTTCCTCACTAGTCTTTTATTTGGAGTTAAGCATCGCCGATTTTAATGTCCGACGAACTGCAACCTCAATTAAGTCATTTCTATATTCTTTCGAAGCCCTGAAATCATCAATAGGCTTTGCCTCATCTACTGCAATTTTTGATGCTTCATNGATTAAATCATCAGATAATTTTTTACCCTCTAGAATACTTTCGGCTTTTTCGGCTCTGATCACAACCGGAGCAACAGCGCCGAGTGATATTCTAACATCATGACATATGTCATCTTTTAGCCATAAAGCCGATGCAGCATTTACCAGTGCCAAAGCTTGACCTTTTCTCAATCCAAACTTAGTAAAACCAGCTGGTTTACCAAGATTTTCCTTTGGAATGATTATTTCAAGTAGAAGCTCATCTCTATTCAAAGATGTTTTACGGGGACCCTCAAAGAAGTCCTGAAGGCTCGACTGACGTTTGCCATTTGGGCCAAGGATCGTAACCTGCGCATCAAGTGCCATTAGTGTTGGTCCACTATCCATTGAAGGGACACATGTAACGAGGTTTCCGCCAATCGTTCCTAAATTACGGGTCTGAACGGCCCCCACAACATGGGCCGCATCAATCATTGCAGGCACATGTTCTTTAACTAATGGATCAGACATAATTTCAGTATGTGTTACCCCGGAACCAATCCGTAATCCCTCATCAATCAGGCTAATTCCCTTGATACCATTAAGTCGCGAAATATCAACAATCACTCCGGGTGATTGATGAACATGCTTCAGTTCCACAAGGTAATCCGTTCCACCATTAAGTATTCGAACATTTGGTGTATGATTTGATAAAGCCGTAATTGTGCCGTCAATTGTATCTGGCTGAATAAAGTCAAATGGTTGCAATCTTCACCTTCCTATAAAAAATAATTTCAAATTCATTCTGCATACGTTAATCTACTATCTGCGGATTTTCTAAAACAGCGAATAATCTTTTCCGGGACTTCTGTATGTGCTTCATTATAAGACTAGTTGCTTTGGAACGATCTCTGGATTGCAGTGCATCAATAATCTCACAATGCTCGGAGACGAACCTCTCACCTGAAGCTATTTTATTTGTGTTTGACACCCCTACAAAAGTTAATCGATCAAACTGATCAATAACTTCACAAGTAATTTTGGCCATTCGTGTATTTCCAGATAGTTCAGCTATAGATTTATGAAAAAGACGATTATACATCACCCAATGAGCCAAATCCCCATCATCCACTTCACGAAATTTATCCAGAGAGACTAACTGCTCATGAGATGCTTCATCGCAAGCCCTTCCTACACTAGACTTCTCGAGCAGCACTCTCATTTCGTACAAATCATGGGCATCAGCAATAGAAATTGGACATATTCGATATCCTTTTCTTGGAAGAACTTCAACAAGACCATGCTCCTGCAAGCGCAATAATGCATCTCTGACGGGTGATTTACTCACATTATAACGCTGAGCCAACTCGTTTTCATACACTGTTGATCCTGGTATAAGTGCACAGGAAAGTATGTCGGCACGAATTTGATCATAAACGCCATCACGTATTAGGCCTGAACCAGATCCTTCAATTCTATCAACATTAATTATGTTCAACATGACCTACCTGAAATATCTATATGTTATATTAAAGTATATAATTCTCCATAGATGTCAATATTNAAGCCATTCTTTTAATATATAAAAAATTATTTTAGCAAAAAAAAGAATCTGTGAAATATCAGTGATAAAAAAAGAATCATCCAAGACAAAAAAATATTGCGCATTTAGAAAATGAATTACTGTTTTTTTTNAATCTATTTGTTAGGCTGGTTTTATTGACTTAATCTCGCCCCGACTCTGGCCCGATCTCTCAGCGATCTGTCTATCCTGCTCTAATATTGCACTTTTAACCAAGTCTTCCAAATCGTCCCCAAAGGAAACATCTAAAAGCGAGCTGTCTACGCGTCTATTGGACGATATTGTACCATCAACATAAAAGACGTTAAAGGACCGAAAGGATGGACCTTTCCCCTTGAGCTTTTTCCGAGCCATACAGATACTCCAATGAACCTAGTAAAGACAAAAGGTTAACAGCAAGGTAATTACTATTTCGTAAATATTTTATGGAGAATTGCAACCCCTTCTCTAGAAGGGGTTGCAGCTTATCAAATCAGTCGACTACTGATAGGTCCTCAGCTGAAGACTTGCCGTTTTGTCCTGGCTTTAATTCGTAAGAGACTTTTTGTCCATCATTCAAAGTTCGCAATCCAGCCGCCTCTACTGCTGAAATATGAACGAACGCGTCTGCTCCTCCGCCTTCTGGTTCTATGAAGCCATAACCTTTAGCCGGATTAAACCATTTTACTGTACCTGTTGCCATAATAATTCCCTCAATTTTTTATACAAACACCAACATTTTATTGGCATACTTATTTTAACGTTTACATTTATTATGGTATTTTAACCAACAAGTCNGCTTATTCCAGCGAATAACAAAGACAAAAATGCTTAACGCTCGCATAGAATGTAATGAGAATAGAAAAAAAGTCAATAATAGGTGTTAAATCTATTANTTTTGTATAAAAGATATTTTGTACTACTTCCAGGTAACTAGTTTAAAATTAGGAGAGAATAAGGTGGTAAAATTATTAGAAGAAGACATCCTAACAAAAGAAGTTCTTACTTGGAAGGGCATNCATCTATTTCACTTTGCACTNTCATCTTGTTCGCAAAANACCCGGATTGTGCTTAATCTTAAAAATCTGAGTTGGNAAAGCCACCCTGTAAANTTATACAAAAAAGAGCACTTCACACCAAGGTATCTNGGAATTAACCCNCGAGGATTGGTTCCAACNCTTGTNGATGATGGATCCGTNNANATCGAAAGCAATGACATTATTCAACTAATAGATNCAAAATCTTCAGAAAGTATNTTAATACCTGAAGGAATGGAAAATAAAGTAGCAGANCTTTTANATTTTGAGGATGATCTTCATCTCGATTTAAGAACCATTACNTTTAGATTTACTCANAACAGAGGAAAGGCACCAAGATCACCGTCAGATTTAAAAAACTATCGTGATGGTGGCTCTGGAATGGTGAAGGGCATTAAGGACAAAAATAAAGAACGTGAAATAACTTTTTGGGAGACAGTTGCAGAAACAGGCATAACAAATGAAGCTGTCCGTACTTCTGCGAAAAAATTCAAAGAAGCGTTGGATGTAATTGATGAAAATCTTGCCAATAGCAAATATATTCTCTCAGAGAAAATAAGTTTATTAGACGTGGCCTGGTTTATTTACGTAAACCGTTTAAATTTATGCGGCTATCCAATTGAGTCACTTCACCCCAATGTCTTTAAATGGTTTAAATCACTCGCAAGCCAATCTGAATTTTCCAATGAGATAAAAATCCCAACTGAGGTTAAACAATCAATAGATCATCACCACGAGTTTTTATCTCAAGAGAGATCAACATTAATTGATATTGCTGAAATACTCCAAAAATAAAAGTATAAAAGAAGCGCCTAAAATTTTTTTTATTACAGAGAAAATATAATAGATAAAAGATGTCATAACTTTTTTAAGAAAGGGAAATAAATGCGATTAAAAAATAAAAAAGCCATTATCACAGGAGCTGGCGGTGGAATAGGGCGAGCCATTTGCCTTGACTTTGTCAAAGAGGGAGCTGGTGTAGTTTGTATCGACATAGATTACAAATCACTGAATGAAACAGCCAAAGAAATTGCTGATATGGGAGGAACAGCCTACACATTAAATGCTGATGTTGCAAAAGAACAAACTTCTATTGACGCCGCAAAGTTAGCCGTTGATAAATTGGGTGGATTAAATGTACTAGTAAGTAATGCGATCACTGACATCCCCTACGTACCACTAACTGAAATCGATGCTGACGATTGGCGCCGCTTGATGGATGTGAATTTTAATAGCTCTTTTCTTTTTTGTAAGCATGCCATCCCTGAAATGGATAAGGATGGTGGAGGCAGTATAATTTTAGTCGCTTCACAACTCGGTCGTGTTGCTCGCCCAGGACGGCCTTGGTATTGTGGCGCCAAGGGTGGGCTTATTAATATGGCCCGAGCCATAGCATTAGATCATGCGAAACAAGGGATACGTTGTAATGCTCTATCACCTGGCCCAATTGAAACTGGGCGTTATGTCAGTAATTTTGATAGTGTGGAACATGCTAGAGAGAATAATTTTACGTTGTTTGAAAGATTAGGCCGTCCAGATGAAATATCGCCAGGAGCGGTTTTTTTAGCCAGCGACGAGTCCTCTTTTATGACTGGGTCCGATTTGCTAATAGATGGGGGATTTACAGCAGTATGATCGTTTGACACTTTTGGGTTGGTTGCTTATGTTCCACACGGAAAATTAGGGCTAATTATTGGTCCTTAAGGCAATTTTTACGATGTTCAATACTAGGAGGACTTTTTATGACCGATACACCATGGAAACAAGACGGTTGGTTTACCAGCCCATGGAACTTCGATCCAGAAGTGACCAAGGACTGGAAATTTCCAAATAATATACGTATTCATGACGTGACATTGCGTGATGGAGAGCAACAAGCAGGTTTAGCATATAATTATGACGACAAAATTAGAATAGCAGAGGGACTTGCTGAAATTGGTGTTCAGAGGTTAGAAGCCGGAATGCCTGTTGTTTCCAAAGATGATGCAAAGGTTGTCACGGAGTTAGCTCGTCGCGATTTTGGTCCAAAAGTCTACTCATTTGCTAGATGCATGGTTGACGACGTAAAACGAGCTGTTGATGCCGGTGTGAATGGCGTTATCATGGAGGTCCCAGCCAGCCCACATTTAATCGAAAAAGGATATCGTTGGGAATTAGATCGAGCCATTGACCTATCAATCGAGTCAACTTCATTTGCTAGAGATCAAGGCTTAGAAGTAGTATTTTTTCCTATTGACTTTACTCGTTCAGACCTCGTTTGGGTTTGCGATTTAATAGAGCGAGTTGGTAAAGAAGGGCACATGGACGGTTTGGCTCTTGTAGACACAATGGGAGCAACATCTATTCACGCGATGCAATTTTTCGTTCGCACTATGAAAAATCGCTTCCCCGACATTCCGCTTGAAGCACATTTTCATATGGACTTTGGAATGGGTATAGCTAATACAATTATGGCATTATCAGAAGGAGTAGAAGTTATTCAGTCTACAGTATTAGGCGTAGGCGAAAGAGCTGGCAATGTTCCAATGGAAGAAACGGTAATGGCGCTAAAATGTCTTTATAATATTGATATTGGAATCAAAACCGAAGGATTTAAGAAATTAGCTGATATGGTTGCAGAGATATCAAATATACAGATTGCTTCTAATCGCCCAATTGTTGGAGATAATTTATTTAAAGTCGAATCCGGAATAATAGCAACATGGCTATTAAACTGTGGGTATGAGGATCAGACTGAAGTTGTTCCTTTCCGACCGAGTTTAGTTGGACAAGATGAGCCAGAAGCAGTAATGGGTAAAGGGTCTGGTATTGATAACTGTAAACATTGGTTAGATAAATTTCAGATTCAAGCTTCAGAGGAACAAGCCATGGAAGTACTTATGGCTGTAAAGGATTGGGGACTTATTCATAAACGACTAATGACTGATAATGAATTTTCTAGTCTGGCAAAAGATGTTCTTGAAAATTGATTAAAAAAAATATTTTGAAAAGGCCCGACATATCGTTGGGCCTTTTTTATGCCTGAGTCGTTTGGCAACGTAGCAAGAGAATATTATAATATTTGTCATATGAATATCCTCGTATTAGACTAAAAGTGTTTAATTTTTTAGGAGAGTAATTTTATGGTACGTAAAGCTAAGAAAGTTGGCTCGGATGGTGGTAATCTATACGAACGAGCCAATGATATGTTTGTAAAAGTAACAGCTCAAGATACTAATGGATCATATGAAGTGTGCGAAGAGCGTTGCCCTGCCGGATTCTCTTCTAGGCCCCACCTGCATACTATTAGCCATGAAACATTCTATGTTATCGAAGGTAGTGCTACTTTTATTCTCGGAAAAGACGAGCATCAGGGAAAAGTTGGGGATTTGATACATATTCCACCAGGCATACCACATCAGATGATAGCTGGAGACGACGGTGTCAGAGTTTTAATGGTATACAGTCCAGGAACAACAGAAGCGATGTTTGCTGACATGACAGCACTTACACCAGAAGAGCGATCAGATTTTAAAACTGGTGCAGCTGTCGCAGCGAAGCATAATACTGTATGGGTTGAGAATTTCCCCAAGCCATAGTGCTAAATAGTTAGAAAGTTGTAAATTAAATAATACGCAACAGGTCATAGGAGAAATAGTTGTGCCCAACATAACGATGCTTAATATTGAAGATCTTAAAAAAACTAAACTTGCTGGTTACATTAAGAAAAGTCTGCGTCATAAAGCACCAGACCCTGCTTTTCATGCTATGCTTGGCCATAACCCAGAACTCTCAGCGTCTATGTATGTTGCCTGGGGCACTGTGTTCAACACTGGAGTAATTGATCACAAACTAAAAGAAATTATACGAGTGCAATTATCAAGAACTGCAGATTGCAATTATTGAGGCAATGTAAGATCTGCTTCGGCGAAGCAGCAGGGGCTCACAGAAGAGTTAATTGATGAGGGTATTGAAAATTATGAAAACTCGGACAAGTTCACAAAGGCTGAGAAAATTGCCCTCAAGTTCTCGGAACTTATGGATACTAATCCCGATAAGGTTGATGAAGAGTTTTACCTAAGCCTAAAAGATTATTACAGCACCGAAGAGATAATCGAATTATCGGCCTTTATTGGTTTTAATATAGGATTTCATACTTGGTTTGGGACATTAGGTTTTTATCCTATGTTTACACCAGATGGCCGATTAGTAGATCAAGAAGAGTCTGCCCGCATTTATGGAGAGAAGCCAATCTCACATACAAAGGGGGCGGTAGAACGCTCTAAATAAATTAATTAAGGTATAAATTAATGTCAATTATAAAACCGATACCGTTGGAAACACTAAATCAAGAGAAGTTTGAATATCGATTAAACCTAGCACGTGACCTGTTAGTTCCAGATGAGCTTTTTTTTCAGATTACCGCACACGCCCCTGGTTACGCTGAAGCACTATTTGATGCGATGTACCAATCACACGCTCTTGGGGAAGTTGACCATACTTTAAAAGAAATCATTCGAGTTAGATTAACCCAATTCTCTAAAGACACTTATTTCTCAAAGCTTAGATCGAAGAAAGCAAAAGACCTGGGCCTAACTGAAGAAAAAATAAAAGCTGGCTGCGGAAATTTTTCTAATGATAATCAATTTACCCCTGCTGAAAAATGGGCGTTAAATTATGCATCTTTAATGTATAGCGATCCGAAAATGGTGAATGCTAACTTTTATGATCAAGGTAAAAAACTTTATAGTGAAGCAAATATTATAGAGTTGGGGGCATTTATTGCGTTTCACTATGGAATGCAAATGTTCATGAGAACTCTTAAAATGCTTCCACTGGATAATTCCACTCAATAATTTAGTCTTCAAATACACCACAACGATTTAATACCTCTAAATGCCTAACAAGAGGCATAGAAATATATAAAGAAAGTAATTTTACTCAATGTTGATATCTAAATATATGGAACGTCACGAATATGGCTGGGCAATGGTTGCCATTGCTTTTACGCTGAGCGCTATAAGTTTTGGGATGTTATCATCTGTTGGAGTGTTTATTAAGCCACTTCAAGCTGAATTTGGCTGGTCTAGAGGCAGCTTATCTTTTGGCTATTCTGCCATAACCTTATCAACCGCGGTTGCTGGATTATTTTGGAGTTTTATCGCTGACAAATATGGTACACGTTGGATTGTACTTTTTGGTTCGTTAACTCTCAGTATTCCTCTTCTTCTTTTGAGTAAAATGGAAACTATTACTGAATTCTATCTTTATTATCTTCTTTTTGGTGCTTTTGGGCATGCCGCGGTATCGAGTCCCCTATACGCGAATATTGGCCTTTGGTTTAAGAAAAATGTTGGTTTAGCTCTGGGTTTCACGGTGGCAGGTTCAGCTTTTGGACAAGGAACTGTGCCATATATAGCTCAATATCTTATAAATGAGTACGGTTGGAGTATGGCATATTCAAAACTTGGGACTGCATATATCATTACAGCAATTCCAATTGCTTTATTGGTTAGGGACTCCCCTTCGAGAAAATTAATGAATTCGGAACTACCCCCAAATCAGAATAATGGCAAGCCGTTTCCAGTTAAACCGAAAACAGCAATTGCCTGGATCGCATCTGCGGTTTTATTTTGCTGTATCGCAATGTCACCGCCTATTTTACATCTCGTTCCGTTATTAACTGATTCCGGGATAAGCTCTGAAGAAGCGGTTACAATTTTCTTGTGTCTTATGATTACCGGAGCCTTTGGTCGAATAATAGGGGGAAAACTTAGTGATCAAATTGGAGCGTTAAATAGTTATTTTTGCATGTCGGTAATTCAAACAATAGTTATTTTTACTTTCCCTCATTTAGATAATATTATCATAATTTATCTTGTTGCAATGGTTTTTGGTTTATCGTTCTCAGCAGTGATGGCGTCCTTTATAGTATGCGTTAGAATGATGGTTCCAGCTAAATTACTTGCAAGAGGAATAGCTGTCGTTGGAATGTTCGGTTGGTTTGGGATGGGTCTAGGAGGCTGGCAAGCTGGTTATATGTTTGACATAACTGGAAACTATAATTGGTCTTTTGGATTAGGGAGTGTTGCAGGCATAATAAACCTGTCAATACTTGCCAGCTTTTATTTTAAAATTAAAAAGCTTAACGGATAAGTAAAAAAAGCCGCTACAAGAATATTTATAGCGGCTCTTAATATTTTTATTTTTTTTAGTGGTCTCTGCCGTCGATACTAGAATGATGAAAATCACCTACTCGGTAATCCGATGTTGCCTCAACCATATGTTCCATCTTTGTAAAAATAACAGGACCATTTTTACTAACAAGAACATTTTCTTCTAATCGACAAGTTTGAGGCAAACCAGGATGACCAGCAAAGGTCTCAATCGCAAAGTACATGTTTTCTTTAATCTCAGCCGGATACTTTAGGGAATAAGCACGTGACATCCACATCCCCTCATAAAGAGTGATACCTATAGAGTGAGCGAACTGTTGAAGTGTAACAGTGCCGTATTTATCATCATCATACTCTGGAAACCTTGAAACAACGTCCGCAGACGTATTTCCTGGCTTTAAATACTCCATTCCAGCATAAAGCGAGTCATAAGTCTCACGATAAAGGTCGATTTCTGCTTGTGTCATTTTTGCAGCACATTTGATTGTTCGGACGAAATCAATGTAATAACCGCCTGGACCTACTGCATTAATATCAATAATAATTAAGTCACCTTGCTGAATTATTTTATCAGTGGCCCAACGACGATACGGCGACGTATTACCTCCAGATGCAACAATAATGTCATAAATAATCTCACAATGCCTATCCAACATAAACTTATGGACTTTTGCCTCAATCTGTCTTTCCGTTACACCCGGCTTTAACCATTTATGCTTGATATGCCACATTGCAGCATCACCAATTGAAGATGCCTGCTTTAGACACTCTATCTCATCTCTTGTTTTAACCGTTCTTGCCCGGGAAAATGCTGGCCAGCCGTTAACAACGTTTATTCCAGCTTTTTCAAAAGCATGAAGTGCTGGTAGGTCAAAATTATCTACCCCAATCTTTTCTTTTTCAACGCCATTTTCTTTAAGGACGTCTAAAATACCAGCGACCATTTTATCGGCCATTTCACCAACAGCGCCCTCAGCCCACTGCCATGTCATAGCTGGCCTGATCCTATCCTTCATCCAAGGCAAGTCGATAATTGCACACTGCAAATCGGAGCCCGCTGTTTCAAACAACACAGGTTCTGCATCTCTGCACAAAACCGCGTACCTAATATTAATATTGTATTTCCAGTTACCTTGATACGAGCCCGTAATATATCGAATATTAGCTCCTGCAAATACAACTAACGCACCCAAGTCATCGTGTTCCATTTCCTTGCGAGCTCGCTCCAAGCGCTCAGCTCGCATACGCTCATGATCTATCCGCAGCTGCCAATCAGCTCCGGTCGTAGAATACAAACGACGCGGATTTGTATGATGTTCCTCTTGAAGGAACGTTGTGTCCATCTCGTAACCGGTATACCCCATAGGTATCTCCTCTTTATGCCGAAAATTTATAAACAAATAACAAGTCTTTGACTATAATAGTCTTATATAAGACTTTTCATAAGATAATAGATCATATGAATCAAGCAACAAAACGATAATAATTTGTTTTAAATGTGCGCCAATTTATATCTAGCATAAAAATATTTATAAATTAGAGCTTCACTGGTAAACCAGTTTTAGATGATTCACAAATAGCATCAAATATAGCAATATTATTAAGACTTTGATCGAGTGTTATAGGATACAATGCGTTTCCCAAAATAGCATCCGCCCAGGCCTCAAAATTTAATTTTACAGTATCCAAATATTTATAATTTTTTGTTTCAATCTGTCCCTCTGATTTACAAATGAATAAATCAGTCGGGCCATCTTCACTCGGATGAGAGTAATCTCTTGATTCGACCCAAGCATTGGAGCCAAAGACAGCATATCGCATGTATAATGGTGTTTCCAAAATAGAGTTAAAGGATCCTGTAGCTCCATTCTCGAAGCGCAGATTGAAATTCAAAACATCCCCATTTGCATTAGCTAAATTACGTGTGGCTACTTGGGCATATACCTCTTTAACCGGGCCAAACATATTAACGAACGAATCTGTTAAATGTATGCCGGTCGCGGTCATCGCAGCAGCTGGACTTTCTGTTTTAGAAACTCTCCAATTGGTTGATTGCAGATTTGCTAACTTGTCATGACTAAAATTAGCCTCAACATGCATTATTTGCCCTAAATCGCCACACCGAACCAATCGCTCGATTTCCTGCATGGCAGGCTCAAACCTCCGCTCATGGCCTAATCCCAGTATAACCCCCATGTCTTTGACAACTTTTACAGCTCTCTCCGCACTCGCCAAATTTAATGCCAGTGGCTTTTCACAAAACACGTGCTTTCCTGACTCGGCCACTTCAATTATTTGTTTTTCATGCAAACTATGAGGAGTTGCTAACACAACTGAATCAATTTGTTCATCTGCAAGTATATCACTAAATTTATCTGATAATTCGATATTTTTGTTCGTTGCAAAATTCCTCACTAGTTCAGGTGAAGTATCCATTGCTCGAGAGAAATGAATTTTTTCACTATTGTCTTGAAGCGTGTTAACAATGTGCTTACCCCACCAACCAAGACCAACTATTGCTGAATTAAGTCCCATAATCTACCTACAATCTTATTGTTAAAATACATGCAATAACTTGATACGACTCTTCATTCTACCTAAAATACGTTATAAATAATATATAAATTTGAGAAGAATGATAAATAAAGTAATAAATTTTGTAGAAGATACAGTTTCAGATGTTCAAGATGGGGCAGTAATTTTAGCAAGTGGTTTCGGCAATGCAGGCGCCACTAATTGCCTTTTAGAAGCACTTATGGAGACAAATGCTAAATACTTAACAGTTGTTGCGAATAATGCCGGCGAGAGTGATTACGGATTAGCTGCGCTGATTGGTTCAGGAAAGGTTTCAAAAGTAATCTGTTCTTATCCCATAAGCTCTGGTTCAACTATTTTTCAAAAACTATACAATACTAAAGAAATTGATCTCGAACTAGTTCCACAAGGAACATTAAGTGAGAGGCTACGAGCGGCTGGAGCAGGAATTGGCGGGTTCTATACACGTACCTCAGTAGGAAGCTTGTTAGCCACCGAGAAGGAAAAAAGAAAATTCAACAATATAGAGTATGTATTAGAATATGGACTGAAGGGCGACTTCGCGTTGATTCGCGGCAAAACTGCTGATCGATGGGGAAACATTATCTACGATAAGTCGGCCCGTAATTTTGGACCCATAATGGCAGCCGCGGCGACTACAACTATTGCTCAAGTTGAGCAAATCGTTAAACTAGGCGAGATAGACCCAGAGTTAATTGTGACTCCAGGAATCTACGTTGATAAGGTTTATTTAAAAAAATAAAATATAAGGAAGTATTGTTTAATGAATTCTCAAAAGAAACAAATGGGTCTCAATCGTCGTCAAGTTGCATGGCGAATAGCTCAAGAGATTTCAGAGGGTAGCTATGTAAACCTTGGTATTGGGAGCCCAGAATTAGTTGCAAACTATATCCCGGAAGATCGAGAAATTATTTTTCATAGTGAAAATGGTATCCTAGGTATGGGACCAGCTCCGAGGCCCGGGGAAGAAAATGGCAATTTGATTAATGCGGGCAAAAAGCCTGTTACTCTTTTGGAGGGTGGGAGCTATTTTCACCACACCGACTCGTTTGCTATGATAAGGGGTGGGCATATTGATATCTGTGTTTTAGGCGCTTATCAGGTGGCTCAGAATGGTGATTTGGCCAATTGGGCAACGCTAGATACCAGCAAGCCCCCTGGAGTTGGAGGGGCAATGGATTTGTCGGTTGGTGCAAAAAAAATATTTGTGATGATGGATCATTTAACCAAAGATAACGAACCCAAATTAATGAAAACATGTTCATACCCTGAAACAGGTTTTGGAGTAGTCAAAACCGTATTCACAGATTTAGCTGTTATAGATATACTTGATAGTAAATTTATCGTGCGAGAGATGGTAGAAACTTTGAGTTTTACTCAGTTACAATCAAAGACAGGCGCACCATTAACTCTCTCAGATAACTTTAAAACACTTACCCCACCTAATCTTGATTAGAAATTCATCCTAAAAACATAAAAGCTAAATGGTAAATACGTCAGTAATCAAATCAAGGCTTATTGATTTAAAAAATATTTAAACAACTTCAAAATTAAAACCTTGTAATTTTTTATCTTCAAGAAGTCTTACAACGGGGCCAATATTTTCTAGAAATATTTTCCAATTTAGGTTACCGTTAGCATTCATGTGCCTATATAAATTGGGGCTGCAATGAGCGACAAATATTTTCCCAGGGTTTTGTCTAAGTTCTCTGTTTATTGAATCAAAAAGATCCGAACTCGCCAGTTTAACATTACGGATTGGCTCTTGATAAGTTAGGAACCGTTTTGACAAACTCTCTCCAATACGACGCCTCGATAACTCAAATAAACCTAGATTAGTAAAACCATATAAAATACTTCGTTTATCCTCTTTAAGTACTTTTAATATTATGTCTGAAATTATTTTTCTGCTTGATTTACTTCTAATCGGTAAAAAATCTATCACAATCTGTCCTGCTAGATTTCTAAGAATAATTTGTCGACCAATTTCTCGTGCCGCGTTTCGATTGACATCCAATGCGAAGGTTTCACTATTCCCCGAATGATTGAGGCTATGACTATCTACATCAATTGCGACTAGAGCTGGTGTCTCATTAAAATGCAACACCACCCCACTATCTAAGACTAGTTTTGGTTCAAACAATTCTTGTATTCTTTGATCTACCTCATAACTATCAAAATAAATATTGAAATTGTTTGTAAATTCAATTCTTTCTACAACAGATGGTGTAATTTCTCCGAGGTATTGCTTAATCTTAGAGAACAGTAAACGATCGTCCACCATAATTCGTTTGATATTACCATCATCAATATTTCTTAAATATACTCGAATAGCATCTAATTCTTGATATAAAATCCGAGGTTTTTTACTTTGCTTGCTCTCATTAAGTAATCGATTCATATCATCAACGAGTATTTTAGCTTCGTTGTCTAGAAATGATTCTTCAGAGAATTGAGACTTTGTCCTAATAATAAAACCAAATTCTGGATTCGTATATCGATTTATAACTTTTGTAATTTCTCTCTGAAACTCTAAATTTTTTATACTTCTAGAAATAGTTATCTCAGGATTGCCCATAGTAGCGATCAGATTTCTGCCCCTTAACTCAACTTTGCTAGTTAACTTTAGTCCCTTACCTTCGCTAATATCACGTTTTACCTGAACAATGACTTTATCGCCCTCTTTATAAAGTTCAGAAATTATTCTTTTTTTTTTGGTATCGTCTCTTTTTAATTGCGCATCACTTCCAGATAGGAAACCCGTTTTACCAATTCCAATATCAACAAAAGCTGCATTTAGTTGTTTATTTACACTATCAACTCTTCCCAGATAAATATTTCCTAATTTAATTTCTTCATCATCCCTAGATATTATTAGATTTCGTAATTTTCCATTGAATACTTCTATTAACCTAACTTCCAACGGGCATTTCATAATGAAGAGTTCTGAATTACAATTTTCGCTCATTTGTTGAACCCAAGGCCAAACATTAATTGAGCAGTTTCATATAATGGCAATCCGACAATATTACTATATGATCCATTAATCGATGGTATAAATTTTGACGCAATTCCCTGAATAGCATACGAACCAGCCTTACCCTCCCATTCACCGGATGCAATATAATAATTTATTTCTTGTTCGGATAATCTTTTAAATTTCACCATAGTTTCAACAACGCGGTGTCTCATTTCATGAGAAGGCGACAGAAGCGCCACACCGCCAAAAACGCGACTACGGCGGCCCGAAAGTAGTTTTAGAAAATCCCGGGCTTGTTCTGAATTAATTGGTTTTGATAAAATACGGGATCCAACTGAAACAACTGTATCAGCACCTAATACAAAGTATCCCTCATAATTATAAGAAACTTTTACTGCCTTAGATTTAGCTAACCTCAATGCTAAACTGCGAGGAGTGTCAGATTTAGTTATGGCTTCATCAATATCAGCTGGTATGATTTTATCAGGAAAAACACCAATCTGTCGTAATAAGTCTAAACGTCTCGGTGACGCTGAAGCCAAAATTAGCCTCTGGTTTGGTTTTTCATTCAATGGAAAGTCCTTGAACAACCGCTATCAAAAATAATTAAATTTATTTAAAACGAAAAGTTATACGACCTTTTGTCAAATCATAGGGCGTCATTTCCACATTGACCCGATCTCCAGCCAGAACCCTTATTCTATGCTTACGCATTCTTCCTGCAGTATGAGCGAGTATTTCATGATCGTTATCGAGAGTCACCCTGAACATTGCATTCGGCAATAACTCCATAACAGTTCCCTCAAATTCTAATAATTCTTCTTTAGCCATAGTCTACCTTACCCAATTATATGGAATATTGTCAATAATTCCTATGCCCCCCTTTGGTCAAGTTACTATATTACCGAAATAACTATTTTATAAAAATACTCTAAAGTTATTGTTCTTTATATTTATTCAAAATTCCAAAGGAAACTTAGATTGGATTTTATTAAACAAATCATCCCTTATTTGTCGAAATCCTATCAACCGCTCCTCGCGTTTACCTCGAATAGTATCTGGATCAAACGTCGGCCAATAAATAACATCACAATACATCCACCTCGTTAACTCTACAGCTGCATGCTGCGTTTCAGGCGTGAGCGTAATAATTAAATCAAAAGAAGTATCCTGAAGTGAATTTATTGTTTTTGATGAATGTCGTGATAAATCAATACCAATCTCATCCATAACCTCTATCATATAACCATTTTTCTCGCCGGCAGTTAATCCAGCAGAGTCTACAAAAATCTTATCACCATGAAAGTGTTTAAGTATACCTTCAGCCATAGCCGACCTTACGGTATTCATTGTACACGCAAACAAAACTGAGTCTGGGAATCTTTTTGAAAAATCGCCGATCATTTTCGTTCAACTATGATACAAATAATAGTGAAAAATTGTCGTGCGGTCTCAAAATCTAGATCAATAAACTTTGATACACTTTTAATGAAAATCTCTGATCCCTCATCGTGAAGACTCCTGCGAGCCATATCAATCGACTGCAACCTAGATGGATTAGCAAATTTAATAGCATCATAGTAAGAGTCACAAATCAGAAAATAATCTTTTACAATAGATCTAAAGTTGGAAAAAGAAATTAGGAAATCAAATAAATATTCACTTTCTTCATCCATAACTGTGATTTTCAGTCTATTATCATTTGAACCGAGAGTTAAAATAAAAGGTCCTAATTCTCCACTTTTAGGGGAAAAAAAATTACCTTCCAGTAAATCAAATATGGCCACAGCAAGATTATGTTCTATTTTTGGCCCACGCTTAGTTTCAACTTGTTCGGCCATTAAAATATTTACAATTCGATTACGTTCATCCATGAAACCTATGCATCAGAATGCCTTCCTAGCCGTAATTTTATTGACAAAGCGTGTGCTCCCAAACCCTCTGCTTCTGCAAGTGTAATTGCCGCTGGACCGATTTTTTTAATCGAACTTTCTTTGGCTCCCACAAGCGTTGTTCTTTTCATAAAATCGATTAGACCCAATCCTGACGAAAAACGTGATGTCCGTGAAGTCGGCAAAACATGATTCGGGCCAGCAACATAATCACCTAAAGCCTCTGGAGTTCTTCGGCCTAAGAATATAGCACCCGCATTAATAATTTTATCAGCCATTTTTTGTGGCTCATCAATTGCCAGTTCAAGGTGCTCTGGAGCAATTTTATTAACGACCTCTGGGGCTTGTTCGATATTGTTAATAATGATTATTGCCCCAAAATCTCTCCAACTTGCTGTGGCTATGTCTTTCCTATCTAAAAGTGGCAGACAGGCATCTATTTCTTCTTCCACATTATTAGCAAATTCAATATCATCTGTAATCAGAATAGATTGGGCCAACGGATCATGTTCAGCTTGCGACAAAAGGTCTACAGCTATCCATTTAGCATCATTTTTGTTGTCAGCAACCACTAAAATTTCGGAAGGTCCAGCAACCATGTCGATACCAACTTTACCAAACAGTTGTCTTTTTGCTGCAGCAACATAAGCATTGCCCGGACCCACAATTTTATCCACAGCATCTATACTGTTACAACCATATGCTAGTGCTGCAATTGCTTGCGCACCACCGATGCGGTAGACTTCATCAACACCAGATATTTTTGCAGCTGCCAATACTAAATGGTTTAATTTTCCCTTATTTGAAGGGGAAACCATAACCAATCTCTTAACGCCTGCAACCTTCGCAGGTATAGCGTTCATTAATACCGAGGATGGATAAGATGCGCTACCTCCAGGAACATAAATACCTACCGACTCAATCGGACTCCATCTAAGTGCTAGTTCAACTCCTTCAAGATCAATGTAATTATAATTATCTGGGAATTGTTTTTCATGAAATAATCTAATTCGACTTGAGGCCATTTTTAGCGCATCAAGTTCCTGTGTTTTACATTTTTGATAAGAATTCTCGATCTCGCTCTCTGAAATCCTAATATTATCTTCAGTTAAAACGTAATCATCAAACTTCTTTGTAAGTTCAAATAAAGCATGGTCGCCTGTATCTTTTACCTGCGTAATGATCTGAGTAACGATATTTTCAACGTCATTCAGGGTTTCTCTTTGACTGTTCAAAAACTTTCTAAACTTGTCACCGAAGTTACCGCTGTTTGAATTAATTCGTATCGGCATCAACCGCCCCTTGAATACAATCAATCCAAAATTTTATTTCATCTAATCGGGTTTTAAATGTTGTTCTATTTACCACCAGTCGGGATGTAATCTCCGCAATTTCTTCAACCTCAACTAGACCATTAGCTCTTAAAGTCGAACCCGTGGAAACTAAATCCACAATTCTTGAACACAATCCCATAGATGGGGCAATTTCCATTGCGCCATTCAGTTTTATACATTCAGCTTGTACCCCTCTTTTAGCGAAATGCCTCTTTGTTATTTCAGGGTATTTAGTNGCNATTCTAATATGACTCCATCGTTTNGGATTATCTTCAATCAACATATCTTTTGGCTCAGCAACAATCATACGACATNNACCAATTCCCAAATCAATCGGNGAATAAATTTCGTCGGTATCAATTTCCATTAGCACNTCCNANCCAGCAACNCCAAAATGAGCCGCTCCAAACGCNATAAAAGTNGCCACATCAAAACTGCGTACTCTAACGATATCTAAATTAGGATGATTAGTAGAAAATCTAAGTTTTCTNGAAGAANTATNATTNAAATCTAATTCAGGCTCGATACCNGCCCGCAACATCAAGGGCATAACTTCTTCCAAAATTCTACCTTTTGGCAAAGCCAAAACAAGCTTATCATTGTACAACACAGCACTCACTCCTTTAAGCGGCGCATTAATAAACTTTTTTTAAGATAATTTCCACTAATTTATTTGCTTTAATCTTGAGATATAATATACAAAAAAATAAATAGTAAATTATGAACTAACCCTTTGAATATCTGCTCCACATTTACTTAATTTTTCTTCCAGTCTTTCATAGCCTCGATCTAGGTGATAAACTCTATTCAAAACTGTCTCTCCTTCAGCCGCGAGTGCTGCTAAAACAAGACAAACTGAGGCTCGCAAGTCCGTAGCCATTAACTCCGCACCAGATAGTTTAGCAACACCACGTACGATAGCAGAAGAGCCATGAACATTAATATCAGCTCCCATTCTGCAAAGTTCAGGCACATGCATAAAACGATTTTCAAAAATTGTTTCTGTAATCATTGAGGCGCCATCTGAAATTGCAAGTAAAGCCATAATTTGAGCTTGCATGTCAGTGGGGAAACCTGGGTAAGGTTCTGTCATAATATCAATGCCTTTTATTTTACCGGAACTATTTCTTATCTGAATGCCGGTATCACTTTCAACCACGTTAGTACCAGTTTTAACTAAAACATCTAGTATTGATTTAACTAGATCNANTCTAGTTCCTTTGAGTTGAATATCACCACCCGTAATTGCGGCTGCAACNGCGTAAGTTGCCGTTTCAATCCTATCAGGCAAGACACTATGGTTTGCCGAGTGAAGTTTTTTTACGCCTTCTATCGAAAGAGTGTCACTGCCAATTCCCTGAATTTTAGCTCCCATAGCTTGGAGGCAATATGCCAAATCAGCTATTTCAGGCTCTCTCGCCGCGTTCGATATTATAGTATTTCCCTGAGCCAGAGTTGCGGCCATGAGTATGTTCTCGGTTGCTCCCACCGAAACCGTTGGAAACAAGACATTGGCACCAATCAATCCATTAGGAGCGCGGGCTTCAATATAGCCCTCTTTGAGTTCAATTTCAGCACCCATCATTTCAAAACCTTTAAGGTGCAGATCAACGGGACGGGTTCCAATCGCACACCCACCTGGCAGCGAAACCCTAGTTTCTCCCCAACGTGCGAGCAAGGGGCCAAGAACCAAAATTGATGCTCTCATGCGCCTTACCAAATCATAGGGGGCAACCTTATTTCTTGGTTCGAAAGCTTCTAGGCTCATAACTCTTATGGCATCATCACCAATTAATCCATTGTTCTCATGGCTTTCCTCTACACCTAATTCTTTTAATAATTGTAACATTGTAGTAATATCAGCTAAATCCGGTACGTTTAAAAGATTTAATCGCTCTGACGTAAGCAGAGAGGCAGCCATTATAGGCAAGGCGGCGTTCTTTGCTCCACCGATCTGGATTTCGCCTTTTAATTTTCGTCCACCACGTATTCTTATTGTATCCATAAATTTCTTTATAACTTTTTTTTAATCTGAGTTAAAAGAGCTTTTTACTTGCTATAAATTTTATTTCTGTTGTGGCAGGACCACTTTAGAATTCTTTCTGCGTTTCAGGTTGTCACGTAAGGCTTTTGCTAATCGCTTTTCCCGTTCAGCAATAATCTTAGCTTTTTCCCGTGTAACATTGATACCTACATTGTCCTTTTGCAAATTTAACACCTTATCCATGGTTCAATTATGACTTTACTAATTAGATCATTTATCATTAATAAGTATAAAAACAAGCTTGCCCAAACTTTAATACAGGTATAGACACAAAAAGTTTTTAATTCGCCGCTATAGCTCAGGGGTAGAGCGCATCATTGGTAATGATGAGGCCGATAGTTCGATTCTATCTAGCGGCACCAGTTTATTAAATTTTTTCAATGACTTATAGAATATCTTTCCAATAGGGTATTCTTTTATGTCTGTCCACTGATACAATACTGATACAATTCTTCTTATACATCTCCTCCAATTAAGNTATCCATACATTTAGATTTACCCCGAACTCTGATAGATAAAAGAGGGGTGGGTTAAAATTCACCACCGCATCTATATAATAAATACAGCAGTCCAGATAATTACTCAGATCTATGGGTCAGATCATCTTTATTTAAAACTCACCTACTACAGACAGATTTTAGGATAATTTTCTGTGTCTTATTATTTAAATATTATTTTCACTCAAGTGTCATTAGATTGCCATTCAAGAGTCTCCTAAGAGTGTTTCCATTATACATCATGAAACAGCGTTACAAATTATTAGAGGCATTAATAATTAAGTAATATGTTGAATTGAAAAGTTGAGTAATTAATCACTCAACTTTCTAACTCCCTGTTACCTAGGAGTGTAAAAGGTGGTGGCTTGCCAGCCCGAGATCTANCTTTTACACTCCCTTTTTTTTATTTTCTCTTNGGAGAAATTTGAGACAATACAAGCCNTTCGGAGTCTTTTTGTTTCATTCTTTAATTTAGACACATCCAAATAGCTGGTGGACCTTGTACTTTTCTCAATTTTCATCCACTTTCGTCCATTCTGCATAGGATGGTGATGAGAACATTAGGGATAAAATTCTTATGATCTTCATTAAATGAGATTGGGGGAGAAGTTACATCAAAGAGACTTGATACATCGTGTCCATTGATGATGTGATTGGAAGACACCTAAGACTGCTCCTTTTTTTATGAAAATAATTNTANTTCAATAAGTTTAAATCAATAATANCACACTTGTTATTTCTGGAAAAAGGTCAAATAAGGGCAAACAAGATGAGATATTTTGACCTAATTCATCATTCCTCATCATACTCAAATGCGGTCTNTAAAGTAACTAATTAGTACTACTTAGTATNAAGAGGTACTTTCAAACACCTCTTAACTACTTTGAACTTTATTCTTTTTATTTTTATCTTAATTTAAAAAGATACATCTTAATTATAATAATAATTACCATAGTAATTAAGATTATTATCACAGTAGTTAAGATGTATCTCNNTTATAGTTACATATACTATATAGTATATATATAGGGATGGTCTTTCTNAAAAAGNTAAGATCAATTNCTGGATTTGTCNNCCCNTAATCATGGTGNAGGTGGTGTGATTNTAGAATGACTCTGTAGACTCTTTTAAGAGTCACTGAGTCNATCTTTAGGTGTGTCTGGTAGGTNTGAGTCTGGAAATTTACTGACTCTGTATGACTCTTAAAATGACTCACAGNGNNTGTTAAGGAGAGNTNTTTATNCGAGAACGATAAGTTTAAGTCAAAGATGAAGTAGTTATAGTCCAATATTCTTCGGCAAGT
>PAFJ01000007.1 GCA_002704325.1 Gammaproteobacteria bacterium
GCACTTCCGTGGAATACCGCGGGGTACTCTGTTGTGAACCCGCAGCTCACGACAGACTTAGACCAACTAGCGCTGGCTGCGGTCGAGGATTCGGGCTTTTTCCCGGCGCTGTCTTTGGTGTACCAGACTGAATGGATAGCCGAGATATTTCAGGTTCGGATTGGCGTCAGCGAAACGGTTATCCGTCCAGATCTTCGAGAGGTTATGGACGCCACTTACATTGACCCAGTCACGGGCGTATTGGTGTACGGCAATCCCAACGTTGTCAGTGCAAATTCCTCTAACATAGACGCAAGAGCTGACTGGTTCTTTGAAAACGGAAACAGCTTCACCATATCGGTCTTTAATAAAGACATAGAAAACCCTATTGAGTTTTTCGAGAAGGCGGCATCTGACACCAAGATTGCCCGAGAGATTGTCAATGCTGAATCTACGACGATCACCGGTATCGAGCTTGAGGGCTTGTATGAACTTGGTGCTCTAGCAGCTTGGGCAGATGCTCTATTCCTAAAAGGAAATCTTACTCTGCAGGATTCGGAAACGACCGCGGGAACCAACGCAGACGCACCGACGAATAATGTTAGACCAGCATCAGGGGCTTCAGACTATGTAATGAATCTAATGTTGGGTTACGACTCGCCTGATGGCCGACACATGGGCTCTGTTATGGTTAATATTTTCGGAGAACGCCTCTTCACTGCAGGGCGCCTGGGTTCGTTAGATCTTTATGAGCAGCCATTCAACTCATTGGACCTGACCTACAGCTTTTATCCGACCGAACAAATCACGGTCAAAATTAAGGCGCAAAACCTTTTGGATGAAGCTATAACAATCAACCGTGGCGGCCTAGCGGTATTTGAAGAAAAACCGGGCATGGCGATTAGTGCCTCGGCCAAGTACGACTTTTAGGTGCTCTACAGGGGTGGCTTGAAAGAGTCACCCGGTTCTATTCTTCCGCAGATTTTATTCCCCTACGGCTAGGCTGGACGGTACTCGTAGACCTATACTCTCGCTATTGGCTTGCTGCAAAAGAGGGGGGGGAAGTGAGCAAAGAGGGCACCAACACAGCTAATTGGAACCAGCCCGCGCATAACCGTTCGAGTTTCCAGCGCGTGCAGCAGTTGTTCCCTACAGCGCGCCTTGCGCGTGGTAGTGCAAAGGCCACTGACTTTGAGGTAGCGGCTGCTGACCTGAGTCAGATTAGCTACACCGGCATGGACCGCCAGAGCCATACGCTTGATCATTTTGTTGACAGCACCTTTACCGATGCTTTTTTGGTGTTAAAGGATGGTGTGCTGGTGTGCGAACAGTACTTTAACGGTATGGCGCCGCACAGCCACCATCTGCTCAATTCGGTGTCTAAATCTTTCTTGGGCATGTTGGCCGGTATCGTTATCCACGACGGGTTGCTAGATCCTGAGCGAACTGTGGCCAGCTATTTACCTGAACTTGGCGACAGTGCTTTGGCTCAAAGTCGGGTACAGGACGCTTTAGATATGAGCGCCGGAGCCCGATACAGCGAAAATTACGACAATGCCGGCGATGACTTTTGGCATGAAGCGGCGGTGGTGGGCTGGCGCCCCCAGTTGGTCACGCCCAGTTCGCCGCGCTCGTTAATGGACTATGCAGCGTCTTTGAATGTCCGCGAGCATGAAGATGGCGAGCACTTTCATTACCGAACGGTGCTGACCAACGTAGTGGGCATGGTGGTAGAACGGGCCGCAGGGCGGCCGTTGCAAACGCTATTACAAGATAGGTTATGGCAACCCATGGGTCCTGAACAGGACGCCACCGTAGTGGTGGACCCCACGGGTTTTCCCTATATGGGAGCGGGCATGAGCGCCTGCGCGCGAGACCTAGCGCGCTTTGGCGAATTGTTGCGCAATGATGGTCTTTACAACAACCAGCAGATTGTTCCCGCGGCCTGGGTTCAGCAGACCCGCAGCGGCAGCGATCAGCTGCGGCATCTGTTTGCGCATTCTGACTACGCACGCATGATTGACGGTGGCCACTACCACAATCAAACCTGGGGCGATGCAGCGGCCGGGATTCTTTTGTGTGTTGGCATCCACGGACAAACTATCCACGTTAACCAGAACACTGGGGTTGTGATTGTGAAGCTATCGAGTCATCCGTATCCCTCGGATCTTGGTTTGTTCGGGGAAACTTGGCGGGCACTTAGCGTGCTTACGGAGGCGTTTTAGTTTTGAGCAAGACGACAATCTTGAACCAGCCTCTCTCTTTGGCCGGCACTCCTGCGGCATCGCCCTTGGGTTACTACAGCTGGGCATTTGGGCAAGCCGCGCGCGATCCGTTCTACATCATGGTCGTCATCTATATTTTTTTCCCCTATTTCAGCAGTGTTGTGGTGGGCGATCCCGTTCGCGGCCAATCGCTGATTGGCTACATCAACGCTTCCGTAGGGTTCGTGTTAGCCGCGACGATTTTGTTTCTCGGCGCTATCGCCGACACCGTCGGCCGACGTAAACCTTATATTCTAGTCACATACGGAACTATCGCGCTGGGAGGATTCTTATTGTGGTGGGTCAAGCCCGGAGACGCGGGCCTGTCTTTATATTCCAGTGTTGGGTTGATATTCATAATTATGGTGGCGTTCGCTTACGCTGAAGTGTTCCACAATGCCATGCTACCCAGCGTCACTCCTGCCGAGAAAGCAGGCGAAGTCTCGGGTTTGGCCTATGCCCTTGGTAATTTTGGTGCCGTATCGATGATGGTCTTNGTGCTTTTTGCCTTCGCCCTGCCAGGCGTTCAGGACTGGTCATTCCTNCCCGAGCAACCGCTATTCGGCATTGACCACAGTTTTAACGAGCATGATCGAATCGTTGGGCCNATNNCNGGCATATGGNTGNTNNTGTTTATNTTGCCGGTATTGCTGTTCACNCCAGATGGCCAAAGAAGCGGTGTCAGCTGGCAACAGGCCGCGCGTGCNGGCGTGGGCGAGGTGATATCGACGCTGCGCCAATTAATTAAGCATTACTCCAACATCGCTATATATCTGTTAGCGCGGATGTTGTTCAACGATGGCATGGTTGGCGTGCTNATTTTCGGGGGGGTCTACGCCGCGGGTAATTTTGGCTGGGAAACGATTACGTTGTTGATCTTTGGCCTTACCACGAGTGTATCTGCAATGATCGGCGCCTANATNGGTGGCCTNTTGGACGACCATTTAGGNTCTATGCGCACGCTCAAAGTNTCGATCATTATGAGCGCGCTTATTTTAGTCGTATTGACTTCGATTACGCCTGATACGCTGTTTTTTGTCATTCCGGTGTCAGTGGAGGCGGTGTGGTCATCGCCGTATTTCAGTACTTTGGCGGAGCTGACCTATCTTGGCACTAATCAGATCTTTGCCTTGTTCTTTGTTACGGGTTTGTCTGCTTCNCGTACACTCATGGCAAAGCTTTCGCCGCCAGAGATGGCGACTCAGTTCTTCGGNTTATACGGCCTTAGTGGGTCGGTTACGGCCTTCTTAGCGCCGCTTTTGGTCGCAGTAGTCACAGANATTACCCAGTCTCAGCGATTTGGCTTTGCGTCCCTTGTGTCGCTTATTCTGCTGGGCGGCTTAATGCTCGGCTGGGTNCGCGAGGAGCAAGCGACGCGGGCGCCTGGAGAATAACTTAGTTTTGGCTTGCCGCCGCGTGGCGTGTATCGGATGCTAAAGGCAGATCAGGCACGCCCAAGGCGTCGGTGGTCCATACCCAAACCCGCCATAACATGCGCTGCAAATCCTCGTAGGGATCGCGCCCATGCATGAGGCGGTAGTTATCCACCACCAGCGTTTGCCCTGCGCGTAGTTTAAAGCGTGGCGCCACCTCGTAAGCCGCGTTAATAGTGTCGCACCAAAGCGCAATCATGCGCGCGTCCCGTTCACTGTCTGTACTCGTAGGACTGGGTTTTTGGTTCAAGGTTTTGCGTACCATTTTTCGGCCGTGACCGTTGCTCATAATGATGGGGCTTAACGCGGCCTGCATGTTGTCTTCAGTTTGATCGATCACCACGTCTGCAAGCGCATGGCCAGCCCAGCTAAAGTCCGGATGCGTCTGCAGATATTGTTCTATTCGGTAGCCGTCAATCAGCACGCTCTCGCCGCCTTTGGCGCTTTCTTGAACACAGCTCAGCAGCATGTAGTCGGGATAGCGATCACCGTAGGCAAATCCGTCGGTGTGGGCGGGGGTTGCTTTGTGATTGCTGGCCTGAACCCGGGCATGATCGAATTCGCCACCCTCAAACACACGCGCTGCATCGGGTATAGCCAGGGTTTGTTCGGCGAAGATTTGCCGAGCTAGGGCGCGGGTCGCCTCATCTCCGCACTCAGGGCCCTCAATGACAGCAGCGCCATCCCTTTTCAATAGTGGGCGCACGTCGGCAATATTGTGTACGACTGTGAGTTCAACCCCGCAGGCGGCCAGTTGTTTTTGCATAATGCTCTCCGGAGGAATTACTCGCGTGCCATTTCAACTCGCCCCGCNCCGTCGTGGTCCAGTTCTTGGTCGTCTTCCAGATCTACCGTAACTTTATGTAGCTTGCCGGAAAATTTGAAGGGTGAGGGATAGTTACCTACGGTGGTGCCGCGATCAAAGCCGACGTCTAAACCGGACCAAGAAATCATAAGGTGGAAAATCTTATCCGTCTCTAATTCTGCCACTTGCTCATTATNGAGCCACAACGTTGCNACGCCTTGCACTTGGCCGTCGTTCTGCCTGTGCCGACGCATTCTGAATTGCACATGGTGCTGCCCGATGGGAATGGGCTTATTGGATGTTAGTAGTTGATGGACACCGCCAATATTCAGATCGTGGACCAAGCGGCCCTTGTCTAGGTACAGCGAATACCCGCCGGTGGCATCACCGTGACTCAGCAAAACGCCACTGTCATGCTCGGTCAGGGTTTCTATCTCGGCACTGATCCGATAGCTGCGGCTGCGCAGGTCGGGCGCCACTTCGCTGGGTAAATGGCCCATGCCGGGCCAAAACGTGTAATGAGTCCGTCCGCCACGGTGGCGCTCAGCATTTTCTGCAAAGCGTGGTGCGAATCGATCATCTAGGGGCAGCACTTGATTGGCTTCGGCTTGTTGCCACCACAGGGTTTGCAGAACATGCAGTCGTTCTGGCTCTGCAGCAGCTAGGTTTTGGGTTTCGTTGAAGTCGTGGTCTAGGTGGTAGAGTTCCCACTCATCTTCGTCAAAAGACGTTCCCGGTTTGTGGTACGCAACCGCTTTCCAGCCGTCGTGTACCAGCCCACGGTGTCCGAACATCTCAAAGTATTGAATGTCTTTGCTCGTCTCCGCGTCAGCATCGAATAAAGTCGCTGCAAAACTCACACCTGCGGTACCGGCCACCGTTGCAGGTCTGGCGGTCACGCCAATAAGGTCGAAAATGGTAGGCGCTAAATCGCTGACATGGCAGAACTGTTCGCGCACACTGCCGTCGCTGGGCACCTTAGCGGGCCATGAAATAACCAATGGGTCTCGTATACCGCCGCCGTGAGTGTTTTGTTTATAACGCTTCAGTGGTGTATTCGCAGCCATGGCCCAGCCCCACGGGAAATTTGTGTGGGTGTCCGGACCACCAATATCGTCTAAGCGTGCGAGTTTAGTCGCTAAAGATTCGGGCTGACCGTTGAACGGGCCCATTGCATTTACAAAACCGCTAGGCCCGCCTTCCTGACTTGCACCGTTGTCTGATAACAGCAGTACTAAGGTATTGTCGGTCAGCTTAGCGCTGTCTAGAAAACTCAGCAGCCGCGCCAGCTGCTGGTCGGTATGCTCGAGCATCGCGGCATAAGCGCCTGCCAAGCGCGAAAATACGCGCTGTTCGTCGCTACTGTGTTCAGCCCAAGCTTTAACACTGTCGTTGCGTGGCGGTAATTGAGTGCCTCTGGGTACGATCCCCAGAGCGATTTGTTGCGCTAACCGATCTTCGCGACACTGATCCCAGCCTTTGGCAAAAAGTGCGTCGTATTTATCGATTAATGCCTTAGGTGCTTGATGAGGCGCGTGGCAGGCGCCGGGTGTCAGCATCAAAAACCAAGGCGATTGTGGCGACGCAGCAATGTGTCCTTTGATATACCCGATCGCTTCATCAAATAAATCTTCGGTTAGGTGGTAGCCAGTTTCGAACGTGCCGGGTGCCTGAATATGGCTGTTATCGCGCACCAGTTCAGGCGAGTAGTGGTCGGTCTCGGCGTCAAGAAAGCCATAAAATCGATCAAAACCGCGCCCCAGTGGCCAACCGTCGAATGGGCCCGTGGGCCCGGTTTCAGTAAGTGGCGTGACGTGCCATTTGCCGACCATATAATTGCGATAACCAACATCGCGCAGTGACTCAGCTAAGGTTGGTGCGTCTTGGGAAATTTTGCCGCGATAGCCCGGATAGCCGCTGTCGAAGTTAGCCAAGCAACCGACGCCGACCGCATGGTGATTATGCCCAGTAAGCAGCGCTGCGCGAGTTGTCGAGCACATCGCGGTGGTATGAAAGCCACTGTAGCGAACGCCGCGGGCGGCAACCTGNTCGATACTGGGTGTATCAATTTCCGAGCCGTAGCAACCAAAGTCTGCAAATCCAACATCGTCCAGCATCATCAGCACGATATTGGGGCTGCCTTTGGGCGGCTGGGCGGCGGGTGGCCAATGTTGTTCAGGTGGTTGAAAGTGCTCAGAAGGCCCTGTGGGTTGCATAAAAAGGCGCCTAGTTAATCAATGATGGTGTCCGCAGTATCGAATATATTAGGCAGTCTCTGCAAAAATTCATCCGCTGTTTCTCCGCTCCGCACNAGCACGACTGGCGCCAGCAGTCGGCCATTGTAATGCGGGGCATTATTGTGCTCGTCGGCGTTAGACATTTGTATGATGAGATACAGGCTGAATGCCACAGCGGGTACCAGTCCGGCGATCAATTTAGTGGTTTGTACTTTAAGTCCCGTGCAAATGATTAAGGTTGCATAAAGATAAAAACCGAGCACGGTTAAATTTATTAGAACACCCAAAAATGCTTGGTCAATGACTGGGACGTTATATGCCAAAGCAATGAAAGGGTAATGGTACAGCTCTAAAACAATCAGCCCCACCACGGCGATGTTAAAAATGCTNAGAAAATGCGAGCGGCCGCGCAGCACTTTTGCTAGGAGTGACCATGTTGCACTGATGACTACCGGTAATGAGAGCGCGCCCAAGTACATGCTTATAAGCAGGCCAGCATCTAATTCCTCGCCGGTATAATTGACATAGAAAGNTAATGTTACCGCCAGAATCCAGCCGATTAGGAGCAAACCATTGGTTGGCCATGTACTGAATGAAATTAAGCGCTGGCGAGGATTACTTAAAGACAGTGCCGGTGCCACTGTGTGGCTTGGATGAAATATTTGCAGCTGGGTTTTGCCGAGTGTTAAGACGTCTGCTGATGCCAAGGCGCAATGAGTAACTGATTCTTTNCCATGCGCGCTGCCGTTTTCGGAACCTAAGTCCTGATAAGACCAAGCACCGGTGTCGCCAAGGATAATCTGGCCATGATAGGGATCGACGTAGGGGTCGTCTAAAATTATATCGTTATCACGGGCTCTGCCAACGCTCAGCAGTCCAGTCTCGAGATCGCTGAAAGTTTCCAGGCGTTTTTTCCGAGTGTCCCCAGTGATTTCAATTATTAGACCCATCACCAGGCTCCTGTTTGAACAAAGCGTCGGGTGAACTTTTCTGCAAGCTCGCGGGTTGTCCCGGCTAATGTGAAATGAGCGATATAAGCTTCGTGGGCATGGCTAACGCTGCCCTGAAGAAACAGCACGTCGTAGAGGCCGGACATGGCGTCGTAGCCGCGGGCACAAAATACCGTCTTGGTAACCTCGTCTGAAGCGTTGACGAAGGCGTTTTCACAAGACCAGCGACCCAGATCTTCCTCGCGACCGTCATTACCGGGACGGTAGCGCGAGAATATTTGTTCGTAATGTGCATAGAACTGTACGGAGTTCAGATCAGCGGTTTCTAGCCAATAAAATTGCAGTTCGATTTTGCCAGTCATCAGGTTCGAGCTCACAAAAATATTGTGGTCGGTCTGGCAGCTTCGTTGGGCCCAAAAAGGCGTAGCGTCCAATTGCTCCTGTTGGTTTTGAGAATCGCCCCAACAGCGCAGGAAGCCGGTGATTTCATCCAATGCTTTGGCGCGGCCGAGTGGCACCAGCTGCCAATTGCCGTTGAGCATCTGGTCAATCATCCGCTCGCTGTTATCGACCAATTGCTGGCGCATGGTGTCTTTAAGGTCGCGTTCTTGGTCCAGTGGGGTTGCCGCATATAACGCCTGCAAGCGCGCGACTGGAATCAAGAAACTCACCTGATTGCCGGCACTGGCTACGTTTATGCCAATAACCTCGCCAAGGGTATTAAGCGCCGGACCCCCGCTCATGCCAGGGTTTAGCGATCCTGTGAAATGTACGCGCTCACTGGCGCTGTGGGGTGCTAGGCCGTTATAGGTGCCCGGCACCACTGTGACACCAAGATCATAGGGAAAGCCGATGGCGTAGGCTGTGTCGCCTTGAGCCATTGCGGACTCTGCCAGGGTTAATACCGGCGCCCTGAGATCTTTCACGCGCAGTAGCGCTAAGTCATTAACTATGTCGACGTTCACTATGTCGGCGATATAAACCACGGACTCGTCGTTTTGCAAAAGCTCGATACGGTATTTGTCGGCTGTATTCACAGCGCTAGACACCACATGATAATTGGTCGCTATTAGGCCATTGGAGTCAATGACGAAACCTGATCCTGTGGAGGTTTTATTGTTTGCCACGATGTCCATCACTCGGATCTGGTATATGGCGTCGTGGGTTAGTTCAAAGGTGCTGCGTGCGTCTGGTGCGGCCAAAGCCATTGATGCGTGGGTGTAGATACCAAGACAAAGCCAAAGCGAAAGCTTAAACGCGTGCCATGAATAAACGCCCAAGCGCGTCATTACTTTACTTGTTGAAGACAATAGCGGNTTCCATTTTTCGCGAGCACATAGCCCAAACAATAACATAGGAATGCGTCTTCAGACCAAATACTCTAAGCGGCGCAGCAATTTTGCCGTTGTATTTTCCATGCCGGCGGGGCGTGCCGGCGTTCTTGGTGGTCAGCTTCGCTTGACATTGCCCTGTGCAGTCCAGTGCTCGATAATCTTCCGCCAGTTATTCCACAGGCTAACTAATCGAGACGCGTATGAGTGACGTTGCAGAACCCATGAACCCTTATGACGGCTTTAAGCTGTTACGCGACCATGCGCCGGTTACCCAGATTGAAGCGGATGGCCCGTGGCAAGTCGCGCGTCATGCGGATGTGCACGCGGTAATGCGCGATCATGCAACCTTCTCATCGGATGTGTCGATCCAGCCGCCGGAGGAGCGGGGAGCACCGAGTATGCTCTTCAGCGACCCGCCTGTGCATCACCGACTGCGTAAGCTTGTTAGCGTGGCGTTCAAGCCCAGTCAGATCCAAAAACAAGAGGCGCAAATTCGTGCCCGTTGCAGGGCCCTATTAGACGCCATGCCCACCCAATCTGAGGTAGATCTAGTGCAGGCCGTCGCTGCCCCATTGCCGGTCATGGTTATTGCAGAAATGCTCGGGGTAGAAGACGGTGATATGGCCACATTCAAGGCTTGGTCAGATGAAATCTTCAGTAATATTGGCGAGATTCTGTTCGGGACGGCCAGCCCTGAATCCGAGGCGGCAGCGGCAGAAATGAACGCTTATTTTCTGCAGCGCATAAATCACCTTCGGCGCAATCCGAACAATCACCTACTTGGGCAACTGGTCGCAATAGAAACTGAAGACGGCCGCTTGGATGACGAAGAGTTACTAAGTTTTTGTCGGTTGCTGTTGATTGCTGGCAACGAAACCACCACTGGTCTAATTACAGCATCCGCGCGGATTTTCCATGAAGAACCGCAAACCTTGGCGCAAATAAAGCAGCGTCCAGAGCTGAGTGGCGCTTTCGTCGAGGAGGCGCTGCGTTATTACTCGCCGTTTTCGGCTACCGTCAGGCGCACTACTAAGGACGTTGAGCTAGCCGGCCAAACCATTGGCGCCGGCGAGTTGGTGGTGCCTTTGATCGCATCGGCAAACCGCGATGAGCGAGTCTTCGATGCGCCAGACACCTTTGTTATGGAGCGCAGTCCAAACCCGCATCTCGGCATGGGCTTTGGTATCCACTTTTGCTTGGGCGCGCATCTCGCGAGACTAGAAGGCAAGATCGTGGTGGAGCAAATGGCTGAGCGGTATGCTCAGGTCGTTCTGGCTAATCCTGAAAAGGCTGCTATTGGCGATTTGGGTGGGCCCAAAGAACTGGCTGTTATCCTCGGTTAGTTTGCGCAACATTACCTTTTTAGGTCGACCATAGTCGCGCTATCGCCGCGCTGCTAATGCGAAGCAACAAGTGAAAGCTCAGCCGAGTGAGTTTCTGCGGTGGTTCGCGAACAAGTGTTTTAGCTCAAGAAGTCGTCTAAAAAGGGCTTGTTTTTGCGCAGCTCGTCTTCGCTTATCCCGCGCATTTCGTAGGGTAATACTAACCAGTTATCAGTTTCGTAAAGGAAATAGTCTGGTTTAGGTGCATCAGCATCTGTTCGTCNCCACAGCGNAGCTACTCTGACTTCGGTTGGCATGTTGCGGCGAAGGCCTTTGATTAGCGCCTCTTTCACGGCAGTTGTATGTCTCCCACTGTGATAGACGTCATCGACTATTAGCAGGCGNTCCTCCGCGCAGATTGATTCTAACGCATAGCTCTTACCATGAACCCTGATGTTCTCTTTAAATTCTACTGACCTTTCGTACTGATCTCTGCCCTCGTAGGAAGTGCGTACCGTGATGTGGTTAGTTGCTACGCCGAGATACGCCAGGCACTCCTGAACGGCTAAGGCGACGGTGCTACCTCCACGCCAAACTCCTAGTACAAAAGTCGGTCGATAATCGCTTGCAAAAATAGCTGCTCCCAGTTGATAGGAGTCAATTATATGTTGTTCTTCGGAAATAAAGATTTTGGTGGCGTTTGACGAATCCATAAGACTATTGAAAAAGTTTGTTAAGTTATTTCGTTCGGCACTATAGTCTGCCGACGCGACAGGATGGAGTGATGATAAGAAAATGACAGATAAAATCTACATCAAAGCTCAAGATCTTCTTGAAGATTCGTTTCGATTAGCCCAACACGTCAGGAAAGACGGTTTCGAGCCCACGTTCATAGTTGCTCTTTGGCGCGGCGGAGCTCCTATTGGTTTAGCGATCCAAGAATACTTTGCATACCACGGGGTCGAGACAGACCATATTCTGGTTCGGACCCAATCCTATGCTGGGATAGAAAACCAATCTGACCAAGTGGTCATCTACGGTATTAATTACTTGGTTAAAAATCTCTCCGCGGAAGACAGAATACTTATAGTGGACGATGTGTTCGACACTGGCAAAACGATCGATGCGATTATCGAGGACATGAAAAGGCAGCTAAAGCTGAACATGCCTGAAGATTTGAGAGTCGCTGTGCCGTATTTCAAACCCGATCGAAACAAAACAGAAAGGTTGCCTGACTACTATCTCCACGTCACCGACGATTGGTTGATCTATCCCCACTCAATAGAGGGGCTAACTCCCGAGGAGCTTCAGATGCACAAGCCGAAGATCTTCACGGCTATTAAGGATCATCTTTGAAGAGCAGCGTTTTTAGTAAATCGCGCTTCAAAAACAGAAAATCGTGACTCCAGTTTCCATTGCAAATTTGCCTTCGAATTCATTGATAGAAATTCTGCGCAAGCAGCCGATTTGGATTCATTCCCGGCTACCTCTCCGGAGCACGGTGCCTTCAACTGAGTAAAACCCGCTTCTGCAAAAAGTGGCTCGCCTGGAAGGAAGCTGTAGTGAAGAGAATTCCTCGATATTGTTTTGAGGTCCTGATAACTGAGATCGTAGCTGGACGCCGCTCTTTGGTACTCGTGAGTCAAATCGATGCGAGAAACGCCCTCGTCGTCAGTTGACAATGCCACAGGGACGNCGNTTCGCAGGTACGTCAAAAGCGGGTGCGCAGAGCCATTAACTCCAAGGATTACATCGTTACTCGTTAAATTTATTTCGACTAGGATTTTCCGCTTAGCCATGATTTCCAAGAGGGACGCCATGTCTTGGTCGTACGCGATATCGATGCCATGCCCTATCCTAGAAGCGCCGGCGATCTCAATTGCGTCTCTGATGTGCCAGCCCAAGTGCTCCGGCGGAACCAGACCCAAGGTAAGTTCTCCAGCATGCAAAGTTACGCCTTTGCTAGCCTCAGGATAAAGACGGCCTAGGTCTCTCACAAACGTCATATGTTTTTTATAGTCGCGTAAGGCAATTCTATGATCTTCAGGAGCTACGAAATTCAATCCGACTATTCGTTCATCGGCTTGAATAAGCTTAAAAGCCAACATGGTCTGCGCATAAACCTGCGCGGGGCTAAAATTCCTCAGGACTTGGGCTAAAAATCGAACCTGAACTTCGCATGCTGCTGCGTTTAGTGGTTGTGTTTTTTCGCAACCGAGGATTTCATTTTGCCGNTCGTCAATAATATCCAGGCGTTCAATTACTTTTTCGACTATCCGGTCGATTTTGGCTTCGTCTAAGACGATGGTGGCATCTTTTTCCAAATTACTCTGTGTTGGCGCAAGCCCAATAGCTTCCATCATTCCGACGCTTTGCATTAGTTCTAAGTAAGAAATATTTTGATTGCCAGCTCGAACGCGCGCCTCCGCGACCATGTCGCCAAATCGTCCTTCAGCAGCTACTCTGAAACGGTCAAATGTCGCGAAGAATTGATTATGGCCGGAGACCGTCCTNCGGTCGTAATTTCTCGTTGAAAGTGCATCTACTATTGGATCTATTGGGAAAGTTGATGAATCGCTAAGGATTTCTGCTAATGGTTTGGTTGTAGGCGTGAGCTCACAGGGAGGATTGCTAATACTCGATGTAGTTATATCAAAACACTTTCCATCCTTGCTCGCCCAGTCAAGATAGGACTCTGCGTAGACGGTTCCTGATAAGTGATTGTGAAGATCGCCACCTTTTGGGAACTGTTGCAAAAATTGCCGCAGAGCAACTTGGTCTAGCCTGATGGTATTGAAAGATTCTGCTAGCGTATCGGCCTGACAGTAGAGCGTGCCATTTAACAGGATGATTGCNGCAACTTTTTGCCAGAAATTAGGNACNATNCTNCGNNTTTGCCCTATCAGNNGGCGAGNGGTAGCTCTNGCCCTTCGCTGNANGAGAAAATGCNAACCGGNNTTTTTCATTTTTTNCCCGGCACCTTTGTCGAGTATTGGTCCCAGTTATCNATTATCTCGTCGACAACGACNGATCCTGTGATATAGATATTTTCTAGCGAAGCAGCCATTCCGGCGAAACCAGAATTCTCCCTCAATAAATTTTCTGCGGCCGATATTCCGGGTGGCTGCATTGTNAAATTGCTGCCCCCGCGAAGCACTAGCAATCTATCTAAGTCTACGCGTTCGATTTCGTTNAGATAATACAGGGACTGAAAGGTACCAGTGTCCTCCATTCCGGAGGTAATAAAGTCGGTAGCGCCATCAGTCCAGTAACTTACCCAGCGGTTAGCCCAGTCATTCATGAGTTTGCCGTGCCAAAAAGTCATTGCAGCAATGTGGCCCCCTGTCAGAACGAAAGGCGGTTTCCTCGCATTCGGGTGGTTTGTATAAAGCATGCGGTTTTGGAGGAGACTCTTGTCGTCGATGAGCGCCGTATCCTTGGTCAGGTCGAACGCCCAATCGCGCAAACTAGGATTTGCTTGGAACACTTCGCCTGTAGAAATTGGCCGGTCTGGGTCGTAGGGGAATGTTGTCTTCCTCGCGAAGAAACCGGTGTCCCAGTCACTGGGTATTTCGCGGGCATCAATCTCATGGCCAAGATCTCCGTCGACCAGAAATGAAGACCAGGCAACTGAGCCGATCGAGGCATCTTCGGGATCAATGCCAGCGATCCCTGCAACGAGCCAATATGCTTTCGATAGGTCGAACCGCGGGTCTAAGCCGAGCGCCATTATGGCGGCCGCTGATTTCGCCGTTCCTATCCCGGTAACCATGCCTAGAATTTGGGAATCTTCGTTGTAATAAAGATCGTGATGTGAGTGTGGGAAAGGAAAGCGCTCGTTTAGATTTCGTCTGGTTTTCCAAAGCTGGAATTCTCCCGCTGCGTCTCCTTCGTCGGCGCCAATTTCAAACATGGTTACCAAAACGACCCTGACTTGTACCGGTTGGACTTTTACCTCGAGAGGGCTTGCGGCCATCGGTTTCGAGTAAAAAATCCCAGTGCACAATGCACTAGCGAAGCATGCCAGCAAAAGGAGCCTCGTATAATTCATAGGTTTAGTGCAAATCTTCGTTGAAGAGAAAAGATCGTTTCTCGTCCGCAGTGCTTCGGGAATAGGTTGCATGTATTTTCCTCCTTGGACGGAATAATGAAATATCGATAAGGGAAAGCTAATCTGCACTATGTTGGTGCGGATATGTATAATTTGCACTCTCTTGGGCCGAAAAAACTACTAAACGACCGGCAGCTTTAGCCCTTGGAGAAACGGGTCCGGGCACACCTATTGCATTGCTCCTTATGATGGAGGAGCTGTTGCGCAAACGCGCCCCTGCATATAATCGATAAAAAAATTGAATCAGCAAAACTTTTTAAAGGAACGAGGGTGCATAAATCGAACCAAAGTCTAAAAAGAACTCTACAAAATACGGTGAAATTGATGCCGATTCTCGCTTTCTTCCTTT
>PAFJ01000008.1 GCA_002704325.1 Gammaproteobacteria bacterium
CGAGAATTTGTAGTGGGTCCAGACACTCGGGAAGTCATGTTTGGCTATATGAACTCTCTGAGTAACGACATGATTTGCGACGATGTGGGATCGTTGCTAGAACATGCCGCCCAAGAGCCTGACGCCAGCGACGGTCCTGTGGGTACTTTAGGGTATTGTATGAGCGGGCCGTTTTCGTTCGCAGCTGCGGCCGCCTACCCAGATCGCATTAAAGCTGCAGCGTCTTTATATGGTGTGCGCCTGTGTGTGGATACCGAGAGCTCGCCGCATTTACGCGCAGCTCAGGTACAAGGCGAGTTGTACTTCGCCTGCGCTGAAACCGACGACTGGGCGCCACCAGAGATGGTTCGGGCACTGGACAGTCACCTCGCTAAATCGGGCGCGCGTTACACCATTGAATGGTATCCGGGTACCCATCATGGTTTCGCGTTCCCTGGCCGGGGTGCGATTTATGACAAAACCGCAGCAGAAAAACACTGGTCGCGCCTGTTTGCGTTATTTGCTCGGAATTTGTAGCTGTAAATAAAATTGAAGTGGCTAAGACGGTCATCAGCTAGCATCGGCGCCTTCGGTCCAGCAAGCCTTTAGATACTGGGTATGTGCAAATCCTTTGCGGCTAAAAAATCCGGGTTGTAGAGTCGCGACTGATATTTACCGCCGTCATCGCACAAGATTGTGACCACTGTGTGGCCAGGACCCAATTGCTCTGCAATGGCTACCGCGGCAGCGAGGTTAATGCCGGAGCTTGATCCGAAGAACCAGCCGTCTCTGCGCAGCAGGGTGTAGCACATATCGACCATTTCTTGGTCGGTGACTTGCACCGAGTCATCGATTTCGGTGTCGGCTAAATTCGCAGTTATTCGCGAGTTGCCGATGCCCTCGGTTATAGATGGCCCTGGGGTCATGGTAGCTTCACCGGTGGTCACCCAATTATGCAAAGCACTGCCCATGGGGTCGGCTAATATCACTTTGGTATTATTCGACCGCTGCTTAAGATAGCGTGAGACGCCTGCCAACGTGCCGCCGGTGCCCACTGCGCATGTGAAGGCGTCGATTTTGCCGTCGGTTTGGTCCCATATTTCGGGGCCGGTGGACTCAAAGTGCGCCTGTCGGTTTGCAATGTTGTCGAATTGGTTGGCCCAAATGGCATTGTCTAGTGTCGCAGCGTAACGCCCGGCTTGTTTTTGGAAATTTTCGTCGTTCGCGTAGGGGACGGTGGGCACGACTCTAACCTCGGCGCCCAGNGTNCGTAATAAATCAACTTTTTCTTTNGACTGGTTGTCGGGCATATAGATCACGCAGTCATAGCCTCGACTATTGCATACGTGNGCGAGTCCAATGCCGGTATTCCCCGCGGTTCCTTCTACCACNATGCCGCCTGTGGTCAGGGCCCCAGACTTTTCTGCCGCGTTGATCATCCATAGCGCGGCTCGGTCCTTCACTGAGCCGCCCGGATTCATAAACTCCGCTTTGCCGAGTATTTCGCAGCCNGTTTTAGCAGACAGGCTTTCGATTTTAATGAGTGGCGTATTGCCGATCGATCCGGTCAGGCCCTTTAAATACGACATAGGGAACTCCGATGGTCTAGCAACGCATTCTAAGGCTCGCTCCTTGGGCGGGCAATATTTTAAGGNTGTGGCTTTNATAATGNGTATTGGCTATTTGTATAACGGGTCGGGTACTCTCTACGTTAAAGCAGAGGGCAGTAGAGTCATGAGTGAGGAAATTTTAGCGGTAGCAAGTGAGCGTGGATTAGTCGTCGAGAAGGTCGACAGCCTCTTGAAGCGAGTACAAAAAGAGGTTGATGAAGGTCTGCTGCCGGCAGCGCAAGTTGCGTTAGCAAAAGACGGTGAGGTGGTGTTTCAGGCGTCCTATGGCGCGGCTAAAGAGGACTCGCTTACCTGCATATTCTCTGCGACAAAGGCGATTACTTCAGCTGCTGCGTGGTTGCTGATTCAGGAAGGCAAGCTGGCCGAAGATGAGCGGGTCGCCGAAATCATTCCTGAATTTGCCGCNAACGAAAAAGATCAGATNACGGTCGAACAGTTGTTTACNCATACCGCNGGCTTTCCAAGCGCGCCTTTTGCACCGNTNGAATGGGACGATAAGGANGNACGCCTCGGCCGATTTGCGCGTTGGCGGCTGAATTGGCAGCCAGGCAGCAAATTCGAATATCACCCATCCTCATCTATGTATGTGATCGCTGAGCTGATTGAACGTCGCAGTGGCGAGGGTTATCGAGAATTTGTTCGTACTCGGGTGCTCGATCCANTGGGCTTGAAAAACCTCTTTGTGGGATTGCCTGAGAGTGAGAATGCACGCGCGCTGCCCTGTGAACATGTGGGTGACGCGTTGACTCCGGAGGATTACAAAAACATGGGTGTGCCCGTGCCACCACTCACCGAAGTAACGGAAGAGGCNATCTTGGCGTTCAACCGACCCGATGTACGCGCAGTGGGTGTCCCNGGAGGCGGTGGGTTTGCCACAGCTGCAGATTTGGCCCTATTTCATCAGGCACTGATGCACGGTGGATTGCCGGGGACAGGCGAACTTTGGTCAGAAGCCACACGGCACGACGTGCGTAGAATTCGGTCTGGCGATCTCACGGACATGNTGTTCAAAAAACCCGCCAATCGGGCACTTGGTTTGATCATTAGTGGCGATCAGTCGCGCAACTTCCGTGGTTTCGGTAAGACCAATTCCGCCTCGGCGTTTGGTCATAATGGTGCGGGTGGTCAGCTGGCATGGGCGGATCCAGCCACTGGCTTGTCGTTGGGGTACGTCACCCCTGGCCACGACCGCAACAACATTCGACAGGGCGGTCGTGGNGTTGCCATCAGCAGCATTGCTGCCGAATGCGCACCTATGGCGGCGAGCTAGAGGTTTAATTTTAGAGCGCAACGGCGGCAACAAATATAGTTGGAGAGCGTTGATATGACTGTTCGAAAATTATTAATGGCCCTACCGTTGCTTTTGCTCGTGGCTGGGCGGTCTATCTATGCGGCAGACTTACTGGATTACGTTGAAGCGGAGCGTCAGTCCTCCATAGATGTTGCTGATACGCTGTGGCGGCTTGCAGAACTGGGATACCTTGAGCAGAAGAGCAGTAAAACCCTGCAAAATTATTTGGCACAGCGAGAATTCACAATAGAACAAGGTGTCGCGGACATCCCCACGGCGTTCGTTGCTAAGTATGGTCGCGGCGGACCGACGATTGCTCTGTTAGCTGAATTTGACGCTTTACCCGGATTAAACCAAGCGGCGGTGCCCAGGCGTTTGGCGGAAAGCGAGGGCGCGCCGGGTCATGCATGTGGTCACCACTTGTTTGGCGCAGCNTCTGTTGCTGCGGCGAGTGCCTTGGCGTCCTGGCTTGACGCGAGTGGCGTCGCGGCCACGATTAAGCTTGTGGGCACACCCGCAGAGGAGGGTGGCTCGGGCAAGGTATATTTGGCGCGCGCCGGCGTATTTGACGATGTCGACGTAGTTTTGCATTGGCATCCGAGCGACCGTAACTCGGCCTCGCCTTCTAGTTCTACCGCAAACAAGTCAGGCCGCTTTACTTTCCTCGGGCGAGCGGCGCATGCGGCCTCTGCACCAGATCGCGGCCGTTCGGCGCTGGACGGTGTTGAGGCGATGAACTACATGGTCAACCTGATGCGCGAGCATGTACCGCAGACAGCGCGCATCCACTATGTGATCACCGATGGTGGGGACGCGCCAAATATTGTCCCAGAGCAAGCTCAAGTTTATTACTACGTTCGCCATCCCAAGCCGTCACAGGTTGTGAGCTTGTTCAAACGTGTGGTAAAGGCCGCTGAGGCGGCCGCCATGGGCACCGAAACAAAAGTTTCAGTCGAGGTTATGCACGGTAACTACCCGGTCATGCCGAACCATACATTGGCGCGGGTTGTTCACGACAATATGCTGGCCTTGGGAGGTATTCGCTACGATGAGGCGGAGCAANNCTTTGCTGAAAAAATTCANGCCAGTTTCCAGATACCACGCTTGCCCTTAGGTTCAGAACAGCATGTGCAGCCNTACGTGTTTCGGCAGGGCATGGGGTCCACAGANGTTGGNGATGTCAGTTGGCTGGTGCCGACTGTAGGCTTCACCACCGCAACTTGGGTGCCCGGCACGTCTGCTCACAGTTGGCAAGCCGTAGCGGCGGGCGGGATGTCCATTGGCCATAAAGGTATGCACTTAGCGACCAAGCTGTTAGCGCAAACCGCTGTAGACTTGATAGCGCGCCCAGCCCTAATTGCTGCGGCGACCGAAGAGCTTAAACGCTCTCAGGGCCCCGATTTCAAATACGCGGCTTTGCTGGGCGACCGCCTGCCACCCCTAGATTATCGGCGTTAGTTCATGCGGGTTGGTGTATTGCATCCGGGAGCAATGGGCGCGAGTGTTGCGGCCAGCTTGTTAGCCAGTGGCCATGATGTGGGTTGGTGTAGCGCCGGGCGCAGTGACGATAGCCGATCTCGGGCAGCAGAATTGCATGAATTCCCGCAACTTGACGATTTGGTGGTTTGGGCTGAAGCGCTGATCAGCGTGTGTCCCCCAGCAAGTGCGTTGCAGCAGGCGCACGCGGTAAGGGCCTGCGCTTTTGACGGGTTATACGTGGACGCTAACGCCATAGCGCCAGCGACCGCAACAGCTATTGCACGACTGATGGGCGCCGCGTATGTGGATGGCGGCATTATTGGGCCACCGGCCTGGCAATCCGGCACAACCCGGATGTATTTATCGGGTGAGCATGCTGCCACCGTGGCGGCTTGGTTTGAGGGGGCGGTGCTTGAAGTGATCGCGATACCCCAAGAACAGGGCGATGAGGTGGCGGCATCGGCCTTGAAGATGGCTTATGCCGCGTATTCCAAGGGCCATTCGGCGTTGTTGTTGGCGGCGAACGCGTTAGCCCACAGCAGTGGCGTACTTGATGTTTTGCGTTCTGAGTGGGCGTTGTCACTGCCTGACATGAGCCGGCGCAGCGAGCTTACGGCACAAGCGATCTCCCCGAAGGCCTGGCGATTTTCGGGGGAGATGGAGCAGATCAGTGCAGCTTTTACCGACGCCGGGCTGTCGGGGGAATTTCACAATGGGGCCGCCGACCTGTATGCGCGACTCAGTAAATTTAAGGACCAGCCGCCGGCGAGTTTGGACAGTTTGCTCGATGTCCTAGTGCAATCTGAGAAAACTAGACATTAATCCTCAGGCTGAGTTGTTGCTCCGCAGGCATGGACGTTACGGCGGACTGCTAGGTCAATTGTCCGCTGCCGTCATGCAGTGTCGGTTGTACATGAGTGCTGTCGTTAAACGAACGTACCTTGATAAGGTCACCGAGCATCACGATGCGGGTGATGGAGCCATTGTCTGCTCCATTAAATGCGAATGGCTGGGCGCCCGTTGCGTGTGCGACGACATGCCCAATCACGCCGCCGTGTACAACAGCGACCACTTTCTCGTCAGGGTGGGCGTTGTGTATGCGCTGTAAACCGCGCATTAGCCTAGTGTTCAATGTCTCCCAGTTCTCGCCGCCAGGAATAACATCCCAGCGTTGCTGTTCCTGCATTTGAGTGAATATTGGATCCCCTGCTGCTGCACGAATACGCATAACGCCGCCCTCCCAATCGCCCAGGAAAACCTCGCGTAAATCCGGGTCAATTATGGGCTCCAACCTGAGGTGGGTGCTCAATGGCGCGGCGGTTTGCTGGGTGCGCTGCAAGTTGGAAACATAGATGGCGCTGATCGCTTCATGTCGCAATCTTTCACCCACCAATAGTGCTTGTTGCTCGCCATTTGCATGCAGCTCTGGATCGCCGTGGCCGTTCACAAGTGGGAACGGATTATCCGCAGAAGCTGCCCGGGACTCGCCGTGCCGGACTAAGAGAATTTCGGTTGCGCCCGCTGGCGCTTGGTAACTGTGTTGTCGGTATTCGCTCATTTTTTCTTTTCATGTTGCTGATGTAGGACGACCTGCGCGGCTAAGGGCGATAGCCAAAATTTGGCGGATCGGTACGCACGGCTTTGCGTGCGAGTTTGGCCCACTCGCAGAGATAACGTCGCGTCTGCCGCGGGTCGATAATCTCTTCGATTTCAAAAAATTCGGCCGATCGGTAAGGCGAACGTAATCGATTGAGTCGATCTTTGATTTTCGCTAGATGCGCGTCTGGGTCTTTAGCTTCCGCGATCTCGGCCTTGTAGGCAACTTCGATACCGCCTTCGATCGGCAATGAACCCCAATCACCGGACGGCCATGCGGCACGCATATGGTGACTGCCCGGTTTATGGTTGGCCGCGCCGGCAACACCAAATGCTTTGCGAATGACGANGCAACAAAACGGCGTGGTGCATTGTCCAAGTGCGGCCAAGGCGGTGGAACCGTAGCGTATGGTCGCTTCTTCTTCAGACTGTTTGCCGATTAAGAATCCCGGGCAATCTTCGAGATGGATGACGGGCAGATGAAAGGTTGCCGCCAGATCCAGCAGCCGAGTCAGCTTGCGTGCGGCATCTGCCGTCCATGCGCCCCCATAAACTCTTGGATTTTCCGCAAATATTGCTACTGGAATTCCACCGAAGCGGGCCAGGCCAGTAATAATGGATCGACCCCATTTGCGGCCCATTTCAAAGAAAGAACCGGTGTCACAGACCGATTCCAACAGGCTGTGCATCTTATAAACTTGGCGCGGATCCTTAGGGACCAAGCTTAATAGCGCCTCATCCGTCCGAGTTGGATCGTCTGTGCAGTCTTGCAGTGGCGGAAGTTCATCGGCACTACTGGGTAGGTAAGACAAAAACTGCCGTGCCATGGCAAAGGCTTCTTGTTCGCTCGAAGCTTCGTCGTCTATGGCGCCGTTACGTGTATGGATTTTGTAAGATCCCAGTTCTTCTTTACTGACATCGCCTAGGCTTGCCCAGTCGACCAGTGCTGGGCCGGCAATCATCATCTGTGCACTGTCGCGCACAATAACTGAATAGTGGGAGGAGGCTACGCGAGCTGCGCCAATACCAGCGACGGAACCCAGGGCCAATGACACGGAAGGGGCGACGGCTAGGTGTTGCACAATGGTTTCCCAGCCACGCACCTCAGGTATGTATGTGCGCCCGGCCATTTCGATGGTTTTTACAGAGCCACCACCGCCCATACCGTCGACTAACCGAATATGGGGTAGTCGCAACTCTACCGCCAAGCCTTCAGCGCGAGTGCGCTTACCCGGGATTGAGGCGTCCGCGGAGCCGCCGCGCACGGTAAAGTCGTCACCCGAAAGAATCACCGGCCTGCCATCAATATCTGCGGTGCCAAAGACAAAATTCGACGGAGTAAAAGCCTGCAGATTGCCGTCATCGTCGTATTCGCCCACGCCGGCGAGGGTGCCGATTTCGTGGAAGCTTTCGCTGTCGGCAATGTGATCAATGCGCTCGCGAATCGTGAGTTTTTTGAATTCGTGCTGGCGGGCGACTTTGTCGGCGCCCCCCATTTCGAATGCCAGCGCCTCTCGGTTGCCCATTTCTTCGATTTCTTTGTCCCAACTCATAACACCTCCCCTGTGTTTGCTTAGCTTGCGCGAGTGCCTGAAAATTCCGCGTCGCCAAAAGCCCCTAACTTAACAGTTCCGGCGATCGTGTCGCCNTCAACGGTTGCACTGAATTCCAGTGTCATNGGCATCGGCGAGGTAATGGANGCCTGCCAGGATAAGGTCTCGCCATCAATAGCACCGTTTTCTATTGCCATTTCGCCCTGCGGGCTGGACATCTTNCCGCTCAAGTCGCTGCCATCGACAGTTAGCTCAAGCGTGCCATTCTGTGCGCCCATCGGCGTGTTAATTGTGGTGCTCCAAGTGCCGTTCGCGTTCATGTTAGATCCTTTAGGTTTAAATAGTATAGGTTGGCAAAATATCATAGATAGATTGGGCAAAAGAACCGCCAGGTAGCGAATTTGATCATGGCATACTGAAGGCTTTGTAACGCTTGGCTAAACGGGTGATAGAAAAAGCGCCGGCTATTGGTACGTTAAATGAGGGCGCCCTGCATGCCGCACTCAAGCAACACTACGGCGGTAGCGATGCACAATTCGAGGTGCCATTTTTAGGGTTCGTGGCAGATGTGGTGCGCGACGGCACAATTTTTGAAATTCAGACATCGAGTTTCAGCGGCCTGGAGCGCAAGATGCGCGCACTTGCAGATCAATGTCCGGTTGTTTTGGTGCATCCGATTGCGGCGCAAAAAACCTTAGTACGCATAAAAGATTCCAGCAGCGGTGAATTTACCCGCCGCAAATCACCTAAGAAGGGCGCGCTTTGCCATATTCTTGGGGAGCTGGTTTACCTTCCNAGTCTGTTGAACCACCCAAACTTTGCNGTGGAAGTCGCCTTGATCAACGAAGAACAGCACAGCACTTATGATGCTAAGGCGCGCAGGGGGCGTGGTGGTTGGCGAACGCGTGGGCGTCACCTTTTAGCATTGGTAGACCGCATGCGTATTGATGCAGTCGAGGACTTGTTGGGGTTCGTGTTGGAGCCTTTAGAGAGTCCATTTTCGACTCAGGACTTAGCTAAGGCAATGGGACAGCCGGTCGATCTGGCGCGGCAATTAGCTTATTGCTTGCGCCATGGTGGATTAATCTCCGTTTGCGGCAAGCAAGGTAATGCTTTGCTTTACCAGATGACGCGATAAAGCCACAGGCGTTAATGCGCCAATTGTGTCAAAGACAATGTGTGGTGTAGACCTCGCATACAGAAGATTTGGCGCACGATTAAACGGTTACAGGAAAAGCTGTAATGGCAATAAGCAGCCCCATATAAATGGGGCTGGGTTAATCAAATGCCCTGAAGAATGGCGGCCTCTTCGCGCACGAATTCGGGTGCACCAAGCCACTGGCGGTTAGCCCCAANGCGTTTGAACCAATAGTGCAAACCCACGAGGTCGGTAAAACCCATGCCGCCATGCACCTCGGTTGAGGTCTTNGCGATAAATTGGCCTACCTCAGCTAAATGCGCTTTGGTATGACACGCGGTAATTCGGGATTCCTCAGGTAACTCGGCCAACGCGTGACCGGCNAACCAAACCATGGATCGGCAGGGCTCGAGCTGGGCGGCCATCTCNGCACACATGTGCTTCACTGCCTGAAAGCTNCCGATTGGGCGATTGAATTGCTCCCTCTGTTTGGCGTATTCCACCGCCTGATCGAGCATATTCTGTGCCGCACCCAGAGTGTCCGCAGCTAATGCCATGCGGCCAATATCTACGGTGGCGGTGAATACGCTGGCGTCGTCGCTCACGAGATCTGCCGTTACGTTNTCGTANTTCAATTCCACGGTACGTCGAGTTTTGTCCACTGTTGCAAGATGCGAACGCTTTAGACCNGGATCATCAGCGCGCACCAGATAGATGTGCTGGTGTTGATCGGCGACGAGGTAGGCATTCGCCTCAGCGTCAAAGGCATACATCGATGTACCCGACATGCGCCCGTCTTTGACTGTGACGCCCGNGTTGTTGCGGCGTTTGATGGCCTCCCCAAAAGCGATGCCGATGCGCGTGGTGCCGGCTGCGATTTCTGCGAGCAGCTCGTCGTGATCGCCGCNACTTGCGACTAGANCNGTGGGCGCCATNACTGCGGATTCAAGGAATGGCGTAGGCGCGATATGCGACCCTAAACATTCCGCAACAATGGCCGCATCGAGTGGCTGTAATCCAATGCCGCCTTGGGCCTCCGGAATCAGCAGCGCGGGTATGCCCAGCTCTGCTAANCCTGCCCATATGTCTGCATCCTCGCCACCATCGGCGTATGTCCTAACNCGATCTAAGGCTGAGTTATCGTCNAGAAAGCGATTGACGTTGTCCTGTAGCAAAATTTGCTCTTGTGATAATCCAAATTGCATGTGACCTCCGCTCAGCTGGCTTTTTCGAATTTAGGTTCGCGAGGCATGCCGAGACCNCGCTCACTGATAATATTCTTTTGAATTTGTGAGGTGCCGCCGCCGATGATCAGCCCAAGGAAGTACATGTACTCCCTCTGCCAGCTGCCAGAGTTACGCAAGTGCGGATTATCGTCATAAGCCAGCCCCATTTCTCCCATAACATCGATTGCCAATCCCTCAAGATCGTGGCGCAACTCGGTACCTTGGAGTTTGGTAATCATGCGCGCTATTCCAGGATCTTGGCCGGGATTAAGGCGAGCGGAGAGAATCCGCAGCTCATTAAAACGCATGGCCATAACCTCGCTCTGGATTTTCATCAAGCGGTCGCGGTATACCGGATTGTTGATTAAAGGGTCGCCGTCGACAGTTTCCTGTTTCATCAGTTCGATTAGCGCATTGATTCGAGTTTGTGCGGTGTTAGCCGGGGCTAGGGTTTCTCGCTCGTGTCCGAGGATGGCGTTGGCGACCTGCCAACCTTCGCCGCGTTCACCTACGATCTGATGCTTGGGTAAGCGCACGTCGGTAAAGAATGTTTCGTTGAAATTAGCCACGCCCGTCATGTCCACCAGTGGCCGGACCTCTATGCCNGGGGTTTTCATATCGAATAACAAAAACGAGATGCCTTTATGCTTGGGCGCATCGGGCTCGCTGCGCACAAGGCAAAAGATCCAATCCGCAATATGGGCTGTGCTGGTCCAAATCTTTTGGCCGTTGATGACCCATTCATCGCCATCCAATACCGCTGATGTTGTGAGGCTTGCCAAGTCGCTGCCCGCACCTGGTTCAGAATAGCCTTGGCACCAAAGCATTTCGCCATGAATTGTCGGGCGAATAAATTGCTCTTTTTGATCCTGCGTGCCCATCTCCAATAGGGTAGGGACCAACATTGAGATACCTTGGCCACCAAGTCCCGCATTTATGCGAGCAGACGAGAACTCTTCAGCAATGATGCGTGACTTAATGATGTCGGGCTCAGCGCCGTAGCCGCCGTATTCTTTGGGAATGGTGCGGCAGGTATAGCCGTTTTCGATTAGCAATTTTTGCCAATCTTTGGCGGCTTCACCGCGCAGGTCGCTAGCCTTGGGTGCTTTGTCGGCATTGTTCGCGAGAAAGCTCACTACGTCTGCACGAAAGTCGTCGTATTCGGGTCCAAAGGATAAATCCATAGAAGGCTCCTTGCGTTAGTTCTAAAGCGCTAATATTCGGTAAAACATCAATTTTAGGTGGAAGATAAGCGTCTAAAGATTACGGTTGGTTGAATTGCCGTCATGTTGCTTCGGTTCGCTTATTTCTTTCCCCCAAGCGCGCGGGTTAGCCGCAGCGCAGAACCATGAATTTACTCCCACAATATCTCTGTCGCAACATAGGCAGTTGCTTGACTGGTGGGTTAAATTTTTTCCGGCAATCGGCACAGGGCAGGTTTGTCTCGCGCCGTCTGTCTATACTCAGAGCCATCGGTTAGGCTTTCGACTGATCGCAAAGCCCGCAAACGTTATAGAGTTGAGTCATGCCAAAGATTTCCGCCACCCAAGCTCAGACCATGCTGAATACCATGGCCACCATGCAGGAAGAGCACAATTTACTGTTGCATGCCGAATGGCGTGAGCAGGGGTTCGAGTTTTATCGGGCAATGTGGGTTGAGTGTGCCGAAATGCTTGATCACTTTGGTTGGAAATGGTGGAAGCAACAGTCACCGGACATCGACCAGGTCAAGCTGGAGCTTGTGGATATTTGGCACTTTGCTCTCAGTGAATTGATGCGTGATGGTGAGATCCCGCCGGCAGTTGCTGAGCAGTTAGCATCGGTAGCAGTTCGAGAGAGCGCTGATGCTGACGCATTTCGCCTTGCGATCGAAACTTTAGCTGGCAGCTGTTTGCAGACGCGTTCGTTTGATTTAGCGGCGTTCACTGCTGCGATGGCGACACTGCCCATGGATTATGCAGAGCTTTATGCGCTGTATATTGGCAAGAACATGCTGAACCGGTTTCGTCAAAACAACGGTTACAAGAGTGGCGAGTATAAAAAGCTGTGGCAGGGTCGTGAGGACAATGAGCACCTAATCGAGCTATTGGCTGAACTCAGCGATGACCCTGAGCAGTTACCCCAGCGTTTGTATGCTGGGTTAGAGGCGCGCTACGCGTTGGCCTAATGTATGGTGACTTTAGCCACGACTTGGCAGAAGCACTGGCAGCCGGATTTGATCGGTACCCTCGTATTTGTGCTGCGCAATGATGAAGTCCTACTGATTCACAAAAAAACTGGTCATGGCCGAGGTAAAATTAGCGCTCCAGGAGGCAAGCTGGAGCCGGGCGAACAGGTCGCGGCCTGTGCTGCNAGAGAGGTGCAGGAAGAAGTTGGGATTCAGCCAGTGAATCTTGTTTGTCGGGCCGAATTACGTTTTGTAGAAGAGTGCGGCGCCCAGTGGCTGGGCTATGCGTATACCACCCGCGAATTCTCAGGCGACCCGCGGCAAACTCTGGAGGCTGACCCGTTCTGGTGTCGACGGGTAGAAATTCCCTATGACCGAATGTGGGNTGACGACCGACTCTGGTTGCCACTGATTTTGGCTCAGGAACAGCGCCAAGAAAGAGAATTATTGGTCGCTGATTTGCTGTTTCGCGAGGGCTGCCTGCTCGATCATGTTATAGACGAGTCGTCGCGCTTAACGTCTGCATTGGAGATTTAATTTGCGCATCGGTATTTCAATCAGTTCGTCATATCGGGTGCAGGATCCGCGTATAGGTGCGCGTTTCATGATCGAACGCGCGCGCGTGGCCCGGCAAGCCGATTTGGACAGTTTGTTTGTCGGCGACCATCACGTCACGTCCACTCCGTACTATCAAAACACACCCATGCTTGCGCGCTTGCTGGCGGAGTGGCACAGCAAACCTGCGGGTGCCCTATATTTATTACCGTTATGGCACCCGGTGCTGCTCGCTGAGCAAATTGCCACCTTGGCGGCGATTACCCCCGGGCGTTTCATTATGCAATGTGGACTAGGTTGGGAGCCCCATCAGAGCGCCGGTATGGGTGTCGATATTAAGAAGCGCGCGGCCATGTTTGAGGCCAGCCTTGAGGTCATGCAGCGACTNTGGGCCGGTGAAATGGTGAGTGAAGATCGATTTTGGAATATTCAAGACGCCCGAATATCGCCACTCCCTGCACAGAATATAGAAGTTTGGGTGGGCGCCGGTGCACCGGCTGCGTTGCATCGTACGGCACGTATGGCGGAAGGATGGTTGGCCTCCCCAGGCCTAGATCGCGTCAGCGCGGCGCAACAATTGAATCAATATCGCCAAGCCTGCGCTGAGTTTGATCGTAAGCCTAGGGCCATCGCGATCCGTCGCGATATTTTCATAGGCGACAATCCGACCGAAGCGCAGAGTTTTAAGCAGCGCATGATCGATAAGGGCTATCGAGGCTTTGCGGAAGAAGCGATTTTGGCTGGGACGGTGGAAACCGTGGCGGCGGAATTCGCGGCGCTTGCTGAGCTGGGCTTCACCGANATTGTGGTGCGNAACATGGCGTCCGAACAAAGTGATGCACTCGCCACTATCGAGCGGTTAGCGNAGGTTAAGCAGGTGNTGGATTTNTANTCCTTTTAAAAATTANGCTTNNGGAATANNNGAGGGCGCATGATGGAANAAATACNGGNNGCCAANCGTGGCNAAATTGCCTTGCGCATTNGTCGAGNGGTANAGGAGNTAGGTTTGCAGGCAATCGAAGCTCCTGAAGANCGTGCAGCGACCTATGAAAAAATNGTGGCGGACATGTACAAACNTGGCAAGGCGGTAAACATGGCGTCACACTTTGAACTTGATGATGTTATAGAACCCGCGGACACGCAAAAATGGATCAGCCGTGGCTTAAGGTCAATGCCTTAGGCTCTCCGACGCGAGGGCAAAAAACGACCCAATGTGGATGCCTGGTAACAGCGCTTACTCAACGATTTCGAAGGTAACCCCGGCATTCGCGGGTAAGCGCGTGAGTAAGGCATCACCCATGGCGCTGGCAGGTGTCCAAAAGCCGCCTTCCACAGGAAGATTATCGTGGGCGAGGGCCAGCGCGCTCTCGGCGATCATTTTGGCGGTAGAACCGTATCCGGGGTCGCGGTCGCCCTTTACGCTGGCAATCAGATTCTTGGATGCGTCGCTAGGATGGATGGCGCGCAACTCAACTTCAAAAAAGCCATTTTCCTGCTGCTCAGCGGTCGGTCCTTCGCCAGGCTTGGGCAGTATTTTTTGTAGGCCGCGCCGAGTTATGGGCAAGCTGGCGAGTCCGGCAAAAAGGCCCGAACCCACGCCAATGCCAGTAGCGCCTAAGAAGCCCTTAGGGCCGGAGCCGGTCAGGCTTCCTTCATCGTAACGAAAATCTTCGCCATAGGCGCTGTTAAGTAGCTCATTGGAGCGTCGCACAACTCGGGTATTGATTGCTGCCATCATGAAGGGGCCAACCCAGGCATTAAAATCCTCGTCAAAGTAAGGGCTGAAACGATCTGGGCCATCGGCGCCACGCAGGGTGTCGTTGAGTAAGTAGGGGTTAGCCAATTTTTTCAGCAGGCTTGGGTCTTTTTGCCCAGCTTCCATCATAGCCATCATGCTGTCGATGGTGCCGCCGCTGAAGCCACCTTTGAAGGCCTTGGTACGATATTTAATGTGGCGCGCAGGCATGCCGTGCCGTGCTTGCATTTCTTTTTGTAGGAAATACACGCCAATGTCTGAGGGGATGCTGTCAAAGCCGCAGGTGTGCACGATCCGCGCGCCGCTGTCTTGAGCGGTCTGTTGGTGCGCGGTAATCATTTCTCGCATCCACAGCGATTCACCCGTTAGGTCGCAATAATGGGTCCCGTGTTTGGCGCAAGCCGCCACCAATTCTGAACCGTATCGAGCATATGGACCTACGGTAGTAAGGATNACCCTGGTTTGCTGCACTAACTTTTCCAGCGCTTCAACGTCGTGACTGTCTGCGGTTAATACGGGGATGTCTCGCTGGCCCACTACCGTCTCTAGCTTCGCAGGATTACGACCGGCGATGGCCCAGCGCACGTTACCGCTGCCGTATTCACGATGCATGTAGTCCACAACAATCCGACCAGTAAAGCCGCTAGCGCCCCAAACAATAATGTCATAAGGCCGTTCGGTGGTTTCTGTATTTGGCATGGGTTCAGCTCTCGTTTGTTCTAAGACGTTTTGGCGTGGTTATAGCAAAAAAATGGCGGAGCCCATGGCCCCGCCAACAATGTGCCCCGCTGACTGATGCCGCTCCGCGGGTAAGTATCCCAAGCAGGACACTATAGTTCACAAACTTAGGTCAACCTGCGCCGGCAACACCTGCCGCGCGCTGACGCTCACGCATTTGTAGTAGTCGGTGCATCTCTTTGATGCTCAACCCGCCATCGCCATCTGCGTCCGCGCGTTTAAAGCTGCTGGCTAGGCGTTTTTTCCAACGATCTGGTAGCTCCGCCATAGTCAGTTTGCCGTCGAAATTTTTATCCATGAAACCAAAGCTCTGTGTCGTATCCGCCAACATTTTGTCGTGCAATGGCGCTTCTGTGGTCTCGTTTACATAGGTATAGCTGAACGCTCCGTAAAGCATTTCGTCCCAGCTCTGTTGTCCCCACGGTACATTNCTGTTGGGGTCCGGGTTGCCCGGATTGTTAGCAGAGTTGTCGTACCAAGTGGTGTGCACCAGTCGTGCCCCCGGCTCAACACGTTTGGGTTCTACGAACTCATAGGTGCGCTGCCAGTTAAAGTCATAGTTCGGCACAGACAAAATAGCTTCCGTGCGCCCGTCGGCGTGAACGATCTCGAATTTGGAAGCCACGCCGCGGTAGTGCGAATGAGGCACGAGGTCGTGGATTTCTGCGGGCTTATCAAACTCGAAATAGGCGACCTCTTTATGTCGAGCTTCATTGGCCGGGATATAAATCTCTGGATTCAATACCACCTCTTGGCGGTAGAAGTTATCGGGGCGCTCTTTGTGAAAATATAAACCTATCTTGGAACGGTCCACGGTTTCACGTCCAACAGGGGTGTAATGTAACTGGAAGGTAAATTCGCCACCGGGGGCAATGTATACGCCAGTGTCCTCAGGGAAGACATTTGACTCATTACCGGGTGCGTAGCCAATCAGATAATTGTCAAAGACCCCGCTGTCGCGTTTTTGCTTGGAGGTATCCGCATCGATAGACCCCGCCAAAATATGATGCACCACCTCGCGGTCGCCCGGCAGAACGGTCGCTGCACGAACCCAGACACCCACATCTAATGGGTTTTGTAAGCGCGGGTATTTGTATTCGACTACGCCGCTCGCGGGAATTGTATATTTGGGCATGTCTAAAACCAGATCAGGCTCTCCTAACGGCCAATCCACCTGGGCGATTTTCGACTCGGCCAGGGGGTCTGGCCCGTTGCCGCGTGGCGCGCCGGCCTCAATCCAATGCACTAGGGTCTGCGTTTCTTCGACGCTCAGGGACTTGTCGTCTTTGAAGACGCCTATGTGTGGGTCGGCGTGCCAAGGAGGCATGCGTTTGGTGCGCACTACTTCGCGGATCATAGGTGCGAAACCGCGTACCATGGTGTAGTCATTCATTGCCCAAGGGCCTAAACCACCCTCGGTATGACAAACTACGCATTTTTCTTGCAACATAGGCGCGATGGTTTCGCTGTAGCTGATTTGTTCGTGAGATTGGTTTTTTTGTGCGAAGTTGATCAAGCAACCAATGGCATCGCGCTTGGCGATTTCAACTGGTTCTCCCGCAAGGACCGCTTTGATCGCGTCCGCAGCATAGTGTTCAGAGGCCTCGTTCTTCTGACGCTCATAAACTTGGCGGTCGTTGATTGGGCCGCGGTAGACGATTTCCCAACTCTTCGGATCGATGACCAGGATCTCACCCGTGCGAATCAGGTCCAGTGATTCGCCGATCAACTGCGTTTCGTCGTGGAGGATCGGCACGGCAATAGCATACTTTTCGGCCTCCGCAGCGATGGTTTCTCGACGGTCCTGCAGGTTTGAATTGAGCATGAAAAATGTCGTGCCGTTTGCTGCAAATTCCTCGCGCAGGGCGTTGTAGTCGGTAAGCGCGTTGCGCACGATCGGACAGCCGTTGCCCTGAACCATGATCACAATCGCGGGCGAGTTGTTGTAGTAATAGAGATCGTGGGCGTCGCCCTTGTGATCGAGCAGAACGAAGTTGTCTACGCGCATGGCAAAACTCGACGCGGCGCTAAGGGCGAGAGCGAAAAACAGGACCGCGACTGAACCTCTTTGAGTAAGCGAACTGAGCATGGAAACCTCCTACCAAAAACCTAATCCGCAAACGTATACCCGAGGGTGCGTGGATTCAAGCTAAAGAGATTGGTTTTGACTTGTTCAGTAACACTCTTGTGGCAGCTGGATTGACAGTTGCTGACTTCTGATGAGCCCCCTGCAGGCTAATGCAGAGTCATAATTCATTGATAAAGCGGAATATAGTTTGATAGGCATCTTGATACTGGGCATTGGTGAAGCCGCTGTGATTGCCGCCCTTTACCGTAACCAAGCGGTTGACGGTGCTCAGGCTTTCATGCAACGCAGTTGCTTGCTCATATGGAACCACTGAATCCAGATCACCATGAATGGTAATAACTGGTGGCGTGTTTTCAGACACCAAAAATAAAGGCGAGTACTTAGACGAAATTTCGGAGACCTTATCTGCGTTCCCAATCCACGCCGCAGCGTAGTTGCCGTTGGGCAGCGTCTCGCTGAGAAACTCCTGCACCGCCTCGATGTCGGTAATACCAAACCAGTTAACCACAGCCATGGGTGGAGACGCGGTTCGACATGGATGTTCGCCGCGGGTATTGAGCATGCCGACTAACAAGGCCAGGTGCCCACCGGCGCTGGCGCCTGAAACTACAATTTGGTCAGTTGGCATGCCCGTCGCTTCGCCAATTTCGATAACGCGTTGATAGGCGCACAGCACATCGTCGACCGCTTCGGGAGCTGAGGCCGGTCCCTGTCGATAGTTTACGTTAACGACGTTCCAGCCGCGCTCTAAATAAGGGATCAATTGGGGAATTTCGGCAGCTTTGTCGCCTGCGATCCAACCGCCGCCGTGGATCCATATCAAAGTCGGCCTTGGGTCGCTGTCCATGGCAAAGTAGTCCGGTTCACCGGTACGTTGGCCATGGAGGTAGAGATCGAAAACTTGGGCCGGATCTTCACCATAGGCGACGTTTACTTGCACCCCGATTTGGTGCGCCCAGAAGTCGTCTGCCGCTTGTGCGGTATTAGCCGCAGCCAGTGCGAGCATTGCCGCTGACAGGAAGATTGCAAGCATGCGTCTGCTTAAGGATTGCCAAGTCTTCATGACGGAGTCTCCTCGGTAATGGATTTCCACAATAGGGTGCCTCCCACCACTGCGGCGGGGAGAACCAAAAAATTTACAAACGGTATCGCCAGAGTAAAGCTTACGCAGGCGCCGAAGCCCAGTGCGCGGAAGCGCGCCTGTGATAACCGCTGCAACGTAAATCTAAAAGTTTGATGCTGACTTTCACTGCCGTAGTCCGCGAATTGTACTGCCATTAACCAAGCGCCAAAGCCAAACCACAGCAAAGGCATAAAGACGTTAAGTCCTGGAACTAGGCTGAAAATAAGTAGTCCGAGGAACCTTGGTAGGTGGTAGCGCAATTTTTGCAGCTCACGCCCGAAGCTGGAGCGAACGCTTGTCAGCAGATTCGTTGCTGGTGTGGGAGCTGCGGCATGTGACAACGCCCAAGTCGCCTCTGCTAATTGCCCAAGGAAGGGCGCGGAGATCAACGTGACAAGCAGGCTGCTCAGCCAAAATCCCGCCAGCCCGAGAGTGATATAGACGAGGATCAGTAGCGCTGTGTGTAACCAACTTAGCCAAGTGGGCAGGTTGTGTTGCAGCCAAGCACTGGCTTCACCAGCAAGGGGTAGAACCATGAAGATTAAGGTTAAGCTGAAGGCCAGAACGCCGATCACGGCGGGCACAATGATGTAGCGCCTTAATTCGGGCGAAAGCGCTAATTGCAATCCNGACAGGAACAATTGGCCGCCATGCAACAGTGGCATGCATGCAACTCCGTGGTCTGTAATAAGCTAAGTGTGCGCGGCGAGAGTTAATCAGTCTAGCGGCGGTTGTGCATGCGCGTCGCTGGTCTATGATCAGCGATTGAGAAAACACGTTGGCCGAATTGCAGGGGCGGTTTGCCGAGCGGCCGCGAACCATTTATCAAGGTTGAAAAGGGGAATAGGGTGTCACAGATACAAAATCAAGAGGTTCAGGGCATTGCCGCAGACAACGTGACCCAATGGATGAGGGAGCGCATAGATGAACTGGCCGCGCCCCTGAGCTTCGAATTGATTGCTGGTGGGCACTCGAATCTTACTTACTCTGTGGCAGACAAACAGAATCGTCTCTTTGTGTTGCGGCGCCCGCCCCTAGGTCACGTTTTAGAGAGTGCTCACGATATGGGTCGAGAGCACAAAATTATCACCGCGCTGGCGGGGTCTCAGGTGCCGGTCGCGTCGACGATCGGTCTGTGCACGGACGTGAGCATTAACGACGCGCCTTTTTACGTAATGGACTATGTGCCGGGGCCGGTTCTTCATGATGCTGAAGCGGCCGCAGCGGTTCCGGCTGCTGAGCGATCGAGTCTTGGCGACCACGTCATCGAGATATTGGCGGCGCTCCATCAAATTGATCCAGATTCGGTTGGACTTGGGGATCTGGGGCGCAAAGAGGCTTATCTGCAACGGCAGCTGAAACGCTGGAGTAAGCAGTGGGAGGCCACTGAAACTCATAAGGTACCTGCTATGGATGAGAGTACCCGATTATTAGCGGAACGAATGCCAGAACAAATTGGCGCAAGTATCGTTCATGGTGATTATCGATTGGGAAATATGATCGTGGGTGGTGGTCGGGTTAAGGCGGTACTGGACTGGGAGCTTTGTACCCTCGGGGATCCGCTTGCCGATGTCGGCTACTTGCTGAATTCTTGGGTTGCCCCAGGCGAAGGTCAAGAAGACGTCGCGCCAACCGCAGCGGGAGGATTTTGCAGTCGTGATGACATGTCCGCACTNTATGCGGATAAGACAGGCCGCGATTTAAGTGCCATCAATTATTACCGAGCCTTTTCGCACTGGCGTTTGGCAGCAATTGGCCAAGGGGTCTATAAGCGCTATTTGGTGGGTGCCATGGGGGAAAATCGCGATGTTGATCTAGACGCGCAAAAACAGGGTGTAACCTTGAGAGCCGAGGCGGCCTTAGAATTTCTACTGATGTAGCGCTAGGAATAAAAAAGGCGCGCCAGACTTTTGAGGTTCTGGAGACAACTCGTCTTCTTGGGGGAAGGACACTGTAAGGAAGGACTCTACTGAGTTGTACACACGCCTAAACTGGAATCTGTGCTAAATGTACAGTACAAAACAAATTAGTCAACCAAAAATTTTAAAATTGTACAGATTATGTACAGATTAGTNGTGGCGGATTAGGCCATTAAGTCCGTGGCGTCAGTGCTGTGGGCGATCTGCTTTGATTTGCGGATATTTGGCGTCGCGGTTTTGCGATGGATTTGCGCCGNGAATTCGGTGTTGCTGCTGTTGTTGCATCAGCGTGGCCAACGCAGATTCAGCAACGGCGCGGCTCTGCCCGATCTCGCCTGCCGCCTCGCGTAAGGATTGCGCGTAGGTGCTTGAGCCGCCAGACAACGCCTCATCGCCGCAGACGTTGAGAAAGCTACTCAGCGCGTTAAGTTGGTGAATCTGCTCTACAACCTGTTGGGCGGCTTTATGAGTGCCGTCGTCTGCTACCGCCATAGCGATCAGTTCCTCATCGCTGAATAAGCGCGGAGCACTGGCACCATGCAAATTCGGCACGCCAAAAAGGCTCAAGCACTGTTGTTCTATATCGCGCCAAGGGATTGGCCACCGTTGCGCATTCAGATTTGCCTCCGTGCACTGCTGAACCTGATCAGCGGAGGCAAATTGATAGATTGGCAAGACCCCGGCGTTGGGCCGGCGCTCGCGTACCTGAGCTATGAGTTGGGGCATCAGTACTGGCAATTGCAGNGCAATAACGTCTACCTGAGGGAGATTGGGGTCGCTCAAGAAACCTTCCACATTGGCCCAGCGGCCAGTCACATTNAGNGTTTCCGACACCTGGGACAGCTGCTCTAATTGCAGNACNCCGGCACCAATGAGTGCCAAATTGGCNGGTCGGCCCAGACGCGGTGTGGCGTCGCCCTTGGGCTCGCTCTGGCTCAGTCGCTCGTTCAGTTGTGCAGTGCTGAGCTGAATAACGCCTGAGATCGATTGGCCGCGATCGATCAGCTGCTTAATTTTATTTAATTTTTTGACCTGTTCGTGGCTATATAGGCGGATTTTTCCGTTCCTTTCCGCAGGGGCAAAGCCATAACGACGTTCCCACGCGCGCAGGCGCTCGGCNGCGATGCCAGTTAAAGCGGTGACGCTGCCGATCTGGTACAGATCTTGTGCTGGAAAGTCTGTCATGGTCAAAAACTATACAAGGGGCGAAGGATATTACTGAAAAATATCGTTTTGTACAGGTCTGGCCAAGGGTATTTGAGTAGGTCTGGCCGTCGAGCTAGGTCTATTCTGCAAGTATTTTTGTCTCGAGGGTTCGATTCGAGACGACTGTGGCATTTTATCAGGCCGTAGACGGAGCTGACGCCGATTTTACTGCGAGGTGTTCGAGCGTAGGTCGCAGATCGGGTGGGAATACGGCGTTGTCCGGGTCGTGCGAGTGAGCCTTATCTGTGTCGGGTTGTCTAGGGCGTCGACACGAGCAGATCAGGCCACTGCTGTGGTTAAACTTAAGGCAGGTTTGGCGAGTAGGTCTTTGAAATAGTCACTCTGGTTAATTGTTATCTGACGTAACTTTGGTCAACAATAGTACGTTACTTTTTATAAGACTGAGGATCCGTCTAATGCTGAATAATTTAGGTTTGTTTCTAACCAAGCGCGCGCACTTATCGCCAGACGTAGAGGCCTATGTCGAGAGCGACAGCAGTTATCGCCTGACCTATACGCAGCTCAATGACCGCTGTAGTCAGCTTGCCAATGCATTTGTCGCGTCGGGTATCGAAAAGGGNGANCGGGTCGGCCTTTTGTTAATGAATTCCAGTGAATTTATGGAGTCCTATTACGCGTTGGCAAAAATCGGTGCCGTGGTGGTGCCTTTAAATTGGCGTTTAGTCGCCGACGAACTTGAGTTCATTCTCAAGGACAGCGGTACCAAGCGCCTGATCTTTGATAATGATTTCGTGGAAATGGTTGCCGACTTGCACAGTCGTGGCGATAAAACAGACGTGGTTCAGTGGTTGCAGGTCGCTCAGCCCGATGAGATTGCGCACTTTGCAATTGACTATCGCGGGTTTCGCGATGCGCAGCCAGCGACGGAGCCTGAGATTACCGCGGCCGACAACGACATGCTGTACATCATGTATACCTCGGGCACCACAGGCTTACCAAAGGGCGTCGTGCATACGCACCATACATCGATCTGGGGACTGCTGAGCATCGCAGCGACGGCCGAATATCACCCGCCAGAGCGATATTTAGCCTGTTTGCCCATGTTCCACGTTGGCGCGCTGACTCCGTTAGCAGTCAATGTCTACAAAGGCGCTACGTCAATTGTAATGCGTAGTTTTGACCCTGTGGCAGCGTGGCAAATCATTGAGCGCGAGAAAGTCACCAGTGCGTTGTGTGTTCCTGCGATGTTGAACTTTATGTTGCAGGTGCCAAATTTTGAAAAATTCGATCGCTCGACCCTGCGTTGGATGATGACTGGAGCCGCGCCTGTGCCACCAGCGCTAACCAAGCAATACAGCGACATGGGCGTTGAGCTGTTGCAGGTTTATGGTCTGACGGAAACCTGTGGCCCGGCCTGTTTGATGGACGCCAAGGGGGCCTTAATTAAGCCCGAATCGACTGGCAAAGCGTTTTTCCATACCGAGGTCAAAATAGTCGACAGCGCGGGCGCGACGTGTGCGGCGGGCGAAGCTGGCGAGGTGTTGGTGCGCGGTGAACACATTATGACCGAGTACTGGAACCGGCCCGAGGCGACTGCGGAAACCATTGTTGATGGTTGGTTACATACGGGTGATGTGGCCACTATGGATGAACAAGGATTCGTAGTCATTCAGGACCGCATCAAAGACATGATCATTTCTGGCGGCGAAAATGTTTACCCCGCAGAAATCGAAGGCGTGCTTGGCGCGCATCCGGACATTTCGGAAGCGGCGGTTATTGGCCAAGAGAGCGCGCGTTGGGGCGAATCGCCGCTGGCGATCGTGGTCAGGGCTAATGAGTCGCTTACCGAAAGTGACGTCTTGGACTACTGCAATGGCAAGTTGGCGCGCTTTAAACAGCCGCAAGCGGTGGTGTTTGTTGAGCAAATTCCACGTAACCCCAGTGGCAAAATTTTGAAGCGCGTCCTGCGCGAGCAGTTTCCGGATGCAGCGCCTACTTAAACGGGTTGAGTGCTGCAAGGGGAGGCGAACATGGAATTAACTGAATTAGAGCAGCGGTTGGTACCGTTCTGTCNGGCTCGTTACAGCGGTGCNGTAAACATTACCGACGTCATTACCATGCCCGGTCATGCCGGGTTTGCNTATGGGTTTAAAGTTGCTCACGCGCAAGGCGAGGACGCGTGGTTTATTCGTTTGCCGCCGCCGAATGTCAATTGGGTGGGTACCGCGGATGTGTTGCGTCAGGTCGCGGTGCTTAACGCGCTGGATGCAACCGATGTGCCCCATTGTTCAGTGCGGTGGTCTGGCGATGACCTTGAGTGGTTTGGCCGCCCTTACTTTGTGGTGCCGTGGTTGCAGGGCGATGTCCTCAGGCTTGGGCCAGAAGATTGGGGCGCTACTTTGACTGACGAACAACTGCTGGCGTTTGGCCGTCAAGCAATGACAGCGCTGGCTAAGGTGCATCGTGTGGATATCGGTCAGGTAAGTTATCTGGGCGATCCGGTGCCGTTTGCTGATGACGTGGTGCGCTGGGATAAATTTTACGCAAAAGCCGCCGAGCCCCAGCGACTGGCCGCAGTGCCGGAGGTACGGCAGCGGTTGTTGGACACTATTCCAGAGGACGCGCCGATAGGTATATTTCACGGCGATTTTCAAACGGCAAATCTTTTTGCTACTCCGGATGCCCAGCTTGGCGCCGTCATTGACTGGGAACTCACGGGCATCGGTGCAACGCTGAACGATTTGGGTTGGATCTGTACGTTTAGTGATCCCATGGCTTGGGACCGCACCCAGCCGAGGCCACATTTCTTAAACCCAGATATTCTGGTCGACTTATACGCTGAGGCTTACGACGGGGAACTGCCGAATATAAACTGGTATAGAGCTTTGGCGGCCTACAAGTTTGCAATCATTAGCGGACTTAATTTAAGTCTGCATCGGCGCGGCAAGCGGGTGGATGACACTTGGGAGACTACAGCGCTGTCCATGCAGCCATTGATAGAACGCGCCTTAGATCTACTAAATTAAAGCCTCTCTCAGGCGGCCAAGCGCGAATGTCCTGCCTGTATAAGCCTGCGGTAAGGTCAAATCAAAATTGCTCGCCTTCTGCGGATCGTTCGAGCATGGCCATCATATCCATGGTGGCCACCCCTCGGCGGGCAAGAATTTGCTTGGTGCGTGAACTGACAAAATCGTCCCATGCGGGGTGGGGCAGCATGTAGAACTGCTTGTTCGCCATAGCCGTGAAAACGTAATCAGCGATTTCTGCTGGACTTTTCCCGTTCGCCAACATCGCTTTGACCTGCTGGTACTCAGGGTCTTCTGTATCCGCTTGGGTTTGCTCGGCGCCTGGGCGGTTGCGCTCGGCGTTAAAGATCTGGGTGTCGACAAAGCCAGGGCATAGCACGCCGGCATGTATGTTGGCTCCGCGTTGCTCTAGATCGGACTGCATGCCCTCTGTTAGCGCAAGCACGCCATGTTTGCTGACCCCATAAGAGCCGCCCAGAGGCGTTACCGCGGCCAAGGACGCGGTGTTTATCATATAACTCTCCTCGCCGTGCTCTAGCATGTGCGGGATAAACGTTTGCATGCCGTAGAGCACGCCGTAAAAGTTCACGCCCATCACCCAATGCCAGTCTTCATCGGGTGCTTCCCAGACGGCCTTGCCTGCACTATTGCCCGCAGCGACGCCGGCATTATTAAACACTAGGTGAACATTGCCATAGGTGTTAGTGGCCTCTTCGAGCAGATTATTAACCGAAGTTTTTACCATGGTATCGGTTATAACCCCGAGCACATTGGCCTGACGCTGTGCAACTTTTTCGACCGCCTGATCCAACGCATCCTGTTGAATATCACCGAGCACAACGTTCATACCCAATTCTGCACAATGCTCTGCCAAGCCGAGTCCGATACCGCTAGCACCGCCAGTAATGACAGCAGTTTTGCCACTAAAATCTTGCATATGAGACTCCCAATTTTTGCATTAGTTTAGGCCAGCGATAGCCGCCTCGCTAGCTTAGTGCATGACTGGGAAGAATATTTTGGGGTAATCTTTGGGCTTTGAAAAAGGGGGATATTATGCAACGCATGCAACTTGAGTTTGTGGATCGGGTCGCGGTACTAAAATTTGATCATCCAGAGGTGATGAATGCTGTGGGCGGGCAAATGCTGCGCGACTTCGGTGCCGCCATCGCAGAAATAAAAGCGCGCGGGACGGATGTTAGGTGCTTATTGCTGACCGGTAATGGCCGTGCGTTTTGTGCTGGTGCTAATTTACAGGACGACGACAAGAATAAAGGCTCGAACGAGGCAGGTGCCTCGTTACGCCACGGCTATCACCCGTTGATGTTCGAACTTCGCGGTCTAGAGATGCCTATGGTCACCGCAGTCAACGGCGTAGCGGCTGGCGTGGGTATGAGCTTTGCCATGATGGGCGATATCGTCTGCGCGTCGCAGGAAGCCTACTTCCTGCAAGCGTTTGCGCGCATCGGTCTGATACCGGATGGTGGAGCCACCTACTTATTACCGCGTTTAGTGGGCTGGGGCCGAGCGATGGAGTTGTCGTTGTTGGCTGAACGTTTGCCTGCCGCTACGGCTCAGGAGTGGGGCTTGGTTAATCGTGTTTTCGCCGATACTGAGGCTTTAGCTGCTGGCTCTATGGAACTTGCGCAACGCTTGGCTAATGGTCCGCGGTCGCTGGCGCTGATTCGCAAAGCCTACTGGCATAGCTGGGGCAATAGTTACGAGCAGCAGCTTGAACTGGAGGCTCAATTACAGAATGAAGCCGGGCGCAGTAGTGATTTCCGTGAGGGTGTAAGCGCGTTTTTGCAAAAACGCGATGCCGCTTTTAAAGGCGAATAGGCCGAAGCATCACTAGAAAACGGGTTAAAGACTCTGAGTCTAGCGGCACGGGTCGCCCCAGTTACGGGCGGCGGTTGAGGGGTTGGTAAAAGTATTTCTATGTCACTAGCAGCGGCTGGAGCCACGGTTCCGCTGAACTTCAGCCGCGACGGGTAAGCAGCGGCTGTGACAGTCGCTGATATCATCGCCAGCGGCGGTAAGGCGCAAGCCTACGCCGCCTCGGTGGATGACTTTGAGCANAACGCAGCAATGGTGGCGGCTATTGAGGCGGACCGCGGCGCTATCGGTATTCTGATGAGCAATGCGGGCATCGCCAGTCGCGGTCAAAGTGTCGTGGATACAGATCCGGCGGAAATCGTCGGATGGTCGCCACCCGCTCCTTGAGCGGCTCCGGCGCGCCTTACAANATGGGCAAAACCGCGATNGAGGCACTGGCCTATACTCCTGCGAGAGAGGAACGCGACCACGGCATTCGGGTAAGCATTGTCGCTCCTGGGCTAGTAGATACCTATATGAGCCAGCGTTTAATTCACGCAGGACAGGGCGTAGAAGATATTCCTACCTTGGATGAATTCATGCCCTTCGGTCGAGTTTGTCAGCCAGCAGATGTGGTGAATGTGGTGCGTTTCTCAGCCAGCAACGAAAACCCTTATCTAAATGGCGAATGTCTCGATTGTGACGGTGGGGGACAGAATTTGCGCTAAAACGGTTTAGCCCTATAGGTGCCGCGCTCCTGAATTCTTAGCTTTGCTAATAAGCGAGCCCGTGTTGTTGCAGCGTTGGCAAGGGGTTGCTGACGAAAACTGGTGATCTCTTCGGCATCATAGAGCATAAAGGGTTGGGGTAATTGTTCGGGGCTCATGGTTAACAGGATCCAGTTCAATACGTCTGCGAGCGCCTGATCGCTCAGGGGTGAATTGGCTGAACCGGGCACTTGCACAAGATAGGCGCGGCCACCTTCGACCTTAAGAAATTTACCGACGAAATCGGCCATGGCGGGTATATCGTTCAAGCCACGGCCATCGGCGGCGTGGCAACCCTGACAATTCAGCATGTAGTTCAAGCGTGTGGCGATGGGGTCGATGTTCGTCCCAGCTAGCGCCTGCTGAGGTGGCTCTTCCGCTATGGCCGAGCAACTCAGCAGTAAGCTGGCGGCTAGGGTTTTCCAGTTCATTACATGAGTGCCTCAAGATGCGCTTGGGCAGACCACGCCAAAGCATCGAGATCGTAGCCACCTTCCAATGTGGAGACCACGCGACCCTGACTGTGTTGGTTAGCGATATTTACAATTTGTTGGGTGATCCACTTGAAGTCCTCCTCTTGCAGATTCAGTGCTGCCAGCGGATCGAGTTGATGGGCGTCAAATCCGGCGGACACCAGTATTAAGTCCGGCTGATGCTGCTCGAGTGCGGGTAGCCATTGTGTGCTGATGGCGCGCCGAAAGTCATCGCCATTGCTGCCTGCAGCCAAGGGTGTATTGACGATGTTCGGCTGTTCAATGTCGTCCAGTCTATTTGGATAGTAAGGATGCTGAAAGCTCGAGCAGACCATGATTTCTGGATGCTCTTTGCAGATATCGACGCTGCCGTTGCCGTGATGGACATCGAAGTCAACGATTGCGACTCGCGCCACATCGGCCTGGTTCAGCGCGTGGAGTGCTGCAATGGCGATACTGTTGAGCAGGCAAAACCCCATGGCCGAATTGGTTTCGGCGTGGTGTCCGGGTGGACGCACTGCGCAGAAAACGCGCTTTCCTGTGCCGGCCAGTACATCGTCTACCCCGCTGCATACGCTACTAGCGGCGAGTCTCGCGGCGTTAAGGCTGTGTGTGCCCATCCAGGTATCGGGGTCGAGCGGGATGATACCGTCGGTAGGTTCACTGCGTTGCAGAAACTCTAAATGCTCGGTGCTATGAGCAGCTAGAATTTGCGCATCACTCAGGTCCATGGCTTCGCGTAAAACGCAGTCATCGAGAAGACCCTCACGCGCGAGGTGATCCATTAAATAGGTTAATCGTTCAGGCCGCTCAGGATGACCTTCAGCGACCTCATGATGAGTAAATTCTGGATGGGTATAAATATGCATGGCGTAAAATATGCCCCAAGATTGCAACGCAACCAAGGGTGCAGCTTAGGGGTTGCGCAGAAACCTGTATTTGTACTCGCAGCTGGGCTGGGCCGCTGGGCGTGTTGCTTGGACCGATCTTTGTGTAGGTTTCCTTCATTCTGCGCTGGTGGCTTGGTGTAAAAGGATTTAACAACGGCTTAAGTCTTTGTTCCAAGATTGGGTTTATGATGGCATTTTTACTTTAGGCCGAAGCAACCGTGCTATCTGTGTT
>PAFJ01000009.1 GCA_002704325.1 Gammaproteobacteria bacterium
ATTGGACGAGCTAGGCGCTTGGCTGACTTGGCTCGGCTCCGTGACCTCAGCCATGCTATCCATAGCAGCGGTAGTTTGGGTTGAACTTTCGGTTTGGTTACTGCTGTCGCAGCCGGCAAGGCCGATTAAGGCTGTAACGATTGCGACGAGAGAAATGCGGGCCTTTTTCATAATGATACCTTTAGGTTAACGCGGCCATTGAAGAATTAGACGCTAATGTGTGAGGGATAATACTTCGCCTCGGTTTGAATACTACTTTGCGACGTCACCTGCCGACAACTGCCGGCAGAGGCCATGTTATGGGGTTTCTTCTATCGCTTCAGCGACAGTTTCGGCCATGTTCTGAATTTGCTCAGGTTGCGCGATAAAAGGTGGCGCGAACTGCAATGTGTCGCCACCCCAGCGAACATAAAGGCCCTTTTCCCAACATCGAATACCGACTTCAAAAGGTCGAATGATCGGATCGCCGTCGCGCGGCGCGAGTTGCAGCGCGCCGGCCATGCCGAAATTACGAATGTCAGTAATGTGTTTGTTGCCCTTGAGCGCATGCAGCGAATCCTCAAGGATAGGTGCCAACGCGTTTGAGCGCGCCACCATAGCGTCGTTTTGCAGCACATCGAGTGCAGCTAACGCCGCGGCACAGGCCACGGGATGAGCAGAATAGGTGTATCCGTGGGGTAATTCGATCATATGTTCCGGTTGTTCGATGGCCATAAAGGCGTCATACAACACGCTGGAACTGATAACCGCGCCCATGGGTATAGCGCCGTTAGTCAGCCCTTTCGCGATGTTCAAAATATCTGGGGTAACGCCGAAGGTTTGGGCTGCAAACGTATCTCCCATTCGAGCGAACCCGGTGATCACTTCATCAAAGATCAGCAGGATATTGTGTTGGTCGCAAATTTTTCTTAGACGCTGCAGATAGTTTTTTGGTGGCACGATGACACCAGCGGAACCGGAAACGGGTTCTACGATCACGGCGGCAATGGTTGAGGCATCATGCAAGAGGATTAACTGTTCGAGGTGGTTTGCTAGTTCCTCGCCGTGGTCGGCCTGTCCTCGGGTAAAGGCGTATTCGGGTTGCAAAGTGTGGGGCAGATGGTCTGCATCGCCGAGTTGACCGAAGAGTTTGCGATTAGCGCCAATGCCACCAAGACTGGTGCCCGCGAAGTTGACGCCGTGATAGCCCTTAATGCGTCCAATGAAGCGCGTCTTACTGGGCTGGCCTTGGATACGCCAGTAGGCGCGAGCTAATTTCAAGGCGGTATCAGCGCACTCGGAACCTGAATTGGTAAACAGCACATGATTAAGGTCGCCGGGTGCAAGTTCGCTCAAGCGCTCGGCCAAACGGGTTGCGCCAGGATGGGTGTATTGAAAAGCCGGCGCATAATCCAACGTGCCTAATTGCTCGCTAACCGCGGCGGTGATTTCTGGGCGGTTGTGGCCGTAACCGCTGCACCATAGCCCCGAGAGTGAGTCGAAGATTTCGCGGTTATCTTGGCTAATGTAGTGACAGTCTCGCGCTTCGACGACCACACGGGGATCTTTGTGGAACTGTCGGTTAGCGGTAAAGGGCAGCCAATGGGCAGTCGTGGAGCTGAGGTTTTCGCCAGTCATGAGGGCTCCTAAATCAGTGGCATGATAATAACCCGTTATGAATCTTTAACCAGTATCGCCGAACGCACGCTGGTAGGCAGGACGTTGCTGGAGTCGATCCCAGTAAGCGGTTACGTTTGTTGGCATCGGCTCAGGCAGTAATTTAACCCCAAGCATAATGGTATAACCAAGCATGATGTCTGCGGCGCTAAACGTGTTGCCAGCGATATAGTTGTTGTCCTTGAGGGCGTCGTTTAGCGCACTAAGACACAATCTAGCGCGATTGCGCATCTCTTCAATGGCAGCTTCGTTGGTATTCTCGTCGGGAAATTCTCGTAGATGATTGACGATTTCGCCTAATGGGCGGGCGAATGTGGCCTCGGCAAACCAGCTCCACTGCAGATATAGGGCGTGGTCCGGGGTGCCTTTGTCGGGCTGCAGTCGGCCCTGGCCGTAGCGGTCGAGTAGGTATTGAACCATAGCGCCGGATTCGAAAATGACTACATCCGGGGTCGTGGTATCGACCATAACCGGCACTTTTCCCACAGGATTCATCTGCCGCCATTCGGGGCTGCTGCGGTAACTAGCACTGAAATCCACCTCGATGATCCGATATTCGATATCTAATTCTGCGCATAGCCAAATCGGCCTCACTCCGCGAGTGCCAGGTACGTGATAGATCTCGATCATATTATGCTCCCCCAAGTATTGAGATATTGCCGGCAGACGACTAATTTATCGCGGGAGGTGCCACGACACTAGTGGCGTCACGGCATACGCACTTTGGGAGGGGGCGTGTCGCAACAACCGGTCGACGTATTGATTATTGGTGCTGGAGCTTCTGGAGCCGCGGCGGCGTGGAATCTAGTAGATACGCGCATGCGAATTCTTTGCTTAGAGCAAGGTGACTGGATGAATCCGCTTAACTATCCGAGCACCGGTCTCGATTGGGAGGCGCGCAGTTGGGGCGAATATAGTGTGTCGCCAAATCGACGCGGCCTGGTCACCGATTACCCCGTAAACGATGAAAATTCGCCGATCTCGATCTCTAATTTCAATGGGGTGGGAGGAGGCACCATTCTTTATAATGGTCATTTCCCGCGTTTTCATCCGTCAGACTTCAGAGTCAAGACACTGGATGGCGTTGCTGATGATTGGCCCATCGACTATGCGACGCTGGCGCCATTCTATGCTGTAAATGACCGGATAACAGGGGTTGCCGGTCTTGCCGGAGACCCGGCCAATCCACCGCACGCGGACCCCAACGTACTGTTGCCGCCATTACCGCTTGGCAAATCGGCCGGCGCGATTGGCACTGGGTTTAATGCTAAGGGTTGGCATTGGTGGCCTTCTGATGCGGCCATTGCAACTCAAGAGCACGATGGACGGGCAGCGTGCATCAATCTTGGCGCCTGTTTATCAGGTTGTGCCCAGGGCGCAAAGGCCAGCACCGATATAACCTATTGGCCTCATGCCATCCGCCGTGGCGTCGAGTTGCGCACGCGCTGCCGCGTTCGTGAAATCTCTCTAGGCGATGATGGTATGGCGAATGGGGTTTGGTATTACGACGAGCTTGGCGAGGAACAATTTCAAGCGGCTGCAGTGGTGATTTTAGCGACCAATGGTGTTGGTACGCCGCGGTTGCTATTGAACTCGAAATCGACGCGTTTTCCGGATGGCCTTGCTAATTCAAGCGGTTTGGTTGGCAAGAATTTGATGTTTCACCCCTATGCGATGATTCGTGGTGTGTTTCCGGAATCATTAGACGGTAATCATGGCCCCGGTGCTTGTATCTGGAGTCAGGAATTTTACGAAACTGATTTGCAACGGGGCTTTGTGCGTGGGTTCACTTATGAGATGAACCGTGGGATGGGTCCGGCCGCTACGGCGATGCTGGGCTTGGCCCATGGTCGCTTGCCTTGGGGCACGGACTACCACAAGCACTATGCCGGCTTACATCAGCGCATAACCGGAATGGTGGCGATCTGTGAAGATCTTCCGGAGCGGCATAATACCGTGACGCTCGATCCAAATTTAGTCGACAGCCACGGCATCCCAGCGCCTAAAATTGACTACACCCTGTCAACTAACAGCCGCAAAATGCTCGACTATGCGGTAGCGAGAGCGTCCGAGGCGTTGCGTGCAGGTGGCGCAACAGACGTGATGTCCGAGGCGCCGTTAGCTGTGGGCGGTTGGCACTTAATGGGCACAGCACGGATGGGATTGGATCCCGCGTGTTCTGTTGTGAATGAATGGGGGCGAGCTCACGACGTAAAGAACCTATTTGTCGTTGATGGCAGCATTTTTGTTACCTCTGCCGGGGTAAATCCTACGCGCACAATTCAGGCACTGGCGCTGTACATAACGGACTGTATGAAAAAGCGCCTGGCTAACTTATTTGATTGATTCCCGAATTATTATGAACGACATCATCGCAACGGATACTCGAAGCAACCCTGCTCAAGAAGACTTGGTCGCCTATTTTGCAGGTGCGATAATCCCGGCATGTTCAGAGCAAAGAATGCTTGCTGCAAATGATCCGAGTATTTTACAAGATATTTTCAATACCGCTGATGCTGCCGCTGTAAACGGATTTTGTAGGCATGTGGAAATGGTCGCTGACGAAATTGCGGGTTGTCCCTTCGCCGATTTGAACGAAGCCCAGAAAGAGGCGTTGACGCGACGTCTCGAAAATTCAAATGCGGCGAACGTGCTAGTTTTTGTGAGCATAGTCGTGCAATGCTATTACCGTGATCCTCGGGTCTTGGCAGCGCTTGAATTAGAGGCGCGACCTGCATACCCGAAAGGGTACGAAGTTGAAAAGAGCGACTGGGCGTTGTTGGAACCCGTCAAGCAGCGCCCACCGTTCTATAAGGCGGTGGACGAATAAATTAGACGCGGTGTGTCGCGCCACTAATTTAAGGCTCAACTATGCATTCGAATGCGCAAACGGCAAAACTATAGGAGCGAAAATGAGCGGTGAATTAATACGGTTAGAGCGTGAGGGGGATGTATTCACCTTAACGATGCATGCAGGCGAAAATCGCTGGAATACGACATTTGTTCGTGCCTTTGCTGGGGCCTTGAATGAGGTCGAAGCCTCGTCTGGTCCAGCAGCACTGGTAACCGCGTCAGCGAGCGAAAAGTTTTTTTCCAACGGGCTGGATTTAGATTGGGTGCAGGATCCTGCTGCCCATCCTGAAGGAGGCGATCGGCAGGCCTTTGGTGAAGAATTTATGGCGTTGATGGGGCGAATTATGACCTTGCCGGTGCCTACTGTATGCGCGGTGAATGGGCATGCTTTTGGGGCCGGATTTATGTCGGCGCTCTGCCACGATGTGCGCATTATGCGCGCAGATCGCGGGTTCATGTGCGCCAACGAAATGCAATTAGGTATGCGCATACCCGAACCGGAGTTGGCGCTGTTTCGTCACAAAATGTCGTTAAACGTATTTTTTGAAACGGTGCAGTTGGCAAAGCGCTGGGCAGCGCCGGCCGCGCTAGAGGCGGGTATTGTGCAGCAGACGGTGGATATGGACGAATTGTTGGCGGCAGCCCAAGCCAAGGCTCAGGAGCTGGCGCCTCTTGGCGCGAATCGGGAGAACTATGGCGGTCAAAAAGAAACTTTATATGGTGAAAATGCAGCCATAAACGGCGTCCACGGTCCCGCATACATGCTCAAGAACTCGCACCAGTTTGGACACTAAAGGAGCCGGTGCTGCGATCCCGGCACAATAATGTAGGTGTTCACAGCGGGTATAAATACCCGCGGGAAGTAGGGCGTAATGACTCGTCGCTGGCTGTTCTAGCCAGCCGGGCGCTTGAGCAGATCTGCTAGATCTTCAGGTACGTCCTTCGTAGGACTCATTTGCCAATCAGGCGTTTCTTTTTTCAAAAACGCCTGCACTCCGGCTTTGACGTCGGCCGACTGGCCAAGCCAGTTAATGAATTTCCCCTCTGCTTCCATCAGTTTCGGTATGTTCGCGCCGAGATTTTGCCACATCAGCGCCTTGGTCACTGCCACTGAGACTGGTGCGGTGTTAACTGCGATGTCTTCGGCAATTTCCATCGCCCGGGTCAATAGAGCGTCGCCGTCTACAATCTCACCAACGACGCCCATATCGGCCGCCTCTTGGCCGGAAATTATTCGACCAGTCATTAGCAGATCTGCGGCGCGAGAAAACCCAGCAACTTGGCTCACGGTCACGTGAGAGGCAAGTTCGGGCAGGATACCGCGACGCACCATTGCAAAGCCGATTTTTGCGTTGGGCGTGGCCAGACGCATATCCGCAAGCATGCTGTATGTGATGCCCACGCCTACAGCGGCACCATTAATGGCCGCGATCACTGGCTTGCGGATTTGGTAAGGCCACATCGGAGGACGATTGATTTCGACCCTGTCGGTAAATCCGTCTTCGCCGCCAGACAGATCGGCGCCAGCGCAAAACGCGCGCCCGGCACCAGTGATGACGACCGCGCGAATAGTGTCATTTTCGTCGCACTCGTACATGGCGTCGCTCAGATCGCGGCTCATGATGGGCGTCCAAGTGTTCATCTGTTCAGGCCGATTTAAGGTAATCAGCGCGACTTTGTCTTGGATTTCGAATTTGATGTGCTGTAATTCGTTGGTGTTCATGTCTTTCCCCCTAATATATCGCCTCAAGACTAACCAGCGTTGTGCCTGTGGATCAATACGCAGTTGCAGTTCATATTAGGAAACAACTGTTGCTATGATCGGACGAGAGGCAAATCAGGTGATTAGACCTGAATGGATGGAGGAGACAGCATGCGCATCTGGGATGAGCACGTTCAGCATTACCGCGACCATGGTTATGCCATTGTCGAGAATTTTTTAACGCCGGACGAGTTAGCCGGTGCGCGTGCTGACGTAGAAGCGTTCATCCCCGGCTGGTTAGATTATGCGGATGATCCGAGCAGATCTAAGCCGATAGGCTGGGATGAAAGTCAACGATCCCGCCGCGGGATGCGATTTCCGTTTCGCGGCGCCCATCTCAATGCGATTACCTTGCACCCTGAGTTGCGCCGTTTTGCATCATTGATGACCGGCGACGAAGCGCTTTTTTGTGAACAATCGGATCTCACCTATAAGTGCAAAGGGCACTATGGCGATACGGATCAGATGATGCATCTTGATTACGTTAACCATACTTTGGCCTATCCGCCTGACCGGCCGGAGTATTGGCAAACTGCATTTCTGATTTATTACACCGATGTGGCGATTCACCAAGCGCCGACTGCCGTGTGTTCATGGCAGCATTATCGTAATGAGATTCTATGGCCGGCTGTGTATGAGCGCAGCCAGCGCGCGCAGCTATATGACAACGAGGTGAAGGTTACTGTTCCGGCAGGTTCGTTGTTGGCTTACAGCATGCGCACCTTTCACCGAGGCACTGCATTCCTACAGGAGGGCGCACGCGTGGGGCATTTCATCAGTTATGCGCCAAAACGGCCTAAATGGATGGGTATTGTCGGTTGGCCCGAGCAGGGGGTTTATCGGAGCTTTTCTGCATGGGTAGAGCAGGCGACATTAGACGAGCGAGAGCTCATTGGGTTTCCTGCCCCGGGAGATGACTATTGGACTGCAGAAACACTTGCTGGTGTTGCCGCACGTTTCCCGAATATGGACATGAGCCCATACAGTGATTAATACCGTTAGAAGGAGAGTAAAGTGAGCGCGAATTTAGAGCCTAAATCTTCGGCATGGCTGGATCAGGTACAAGAAGAGATTATAGATCCTAGTCGGCGGATTATTGATCCTCACCATCATCTATGGTCCGAGCCGTTAATGTTTGGCCGCTATGAACTGGCAGACCTATGGGCGGACACGGGTTCTGGGCATAACATTGAAAAAACTGTATTCATCGACTGTCATGCTAATTACCGATCGGATGGGCCGGGCCGCCTGAAACCCATAGGCGAAACCGAATATGTAGCAGAGGTAGCGGCCGCCAGCCGCGCTAACCCAGAACAGGCTACGATCGCAGCAATCGTTAGTCATGCGAACCTCTTGCTTGGTGATGAGGTGGAGGAGGTCTTGCTGGCGCATGAGCAAGCGGGTCAGGGATTGTTCAGGGGTATTCGTCATGCGGGCCCCTACGACGATACGGGTACGTTAGCTAACGCGGGTGGCGGGCGCCCCTGCCCCTACCATGAAGAAGCCTTTCGGCAAGGTGTGCACAGGCTCGCAGCTTTGGGCTACAGCTATGATACTTGGCATTTTCACATGCAGAATTCGGCATTCTTATCGCTTGCTCAAGCGGTTCCAGAGGCGACCATGGTGCTCGATCATTTCGGCACACCCTTAGGTGCTGGCGCTTATGCTGATAAGCGCGAGGAAATATTTGCGCAGTGGAGAAAAGATATCGCCGCAATTGCGGAGTGCCCGAATGTGTATGCGAAGTTAGGTGGCTTGGCGATGATAGACAATGGATTTGGTTGGGATGCCCAGAGTCGACCGCCCACGTCCGACGAATTTGTTGCCGCTCAACGTCGCTATTATGAACACGCAATAGAGTGTTTCGGTCCAGAGCGCTGTATGTTTGAGAGCAATTTTCCAGTAGATCGGCTGTCGATTTCCTATCCGGTGCTTTGGAATGGCCTGAAGAAAATTGCTGCGCAGTATTCTGCAGATGAACAAGACGCAATGTTTTACGGTACCGCGGCCAAGGTATACAAGGTTTGAAAACTCGACAAACATTTCCGCTCTCGTTGAGTGATAGCACGGTTCGGCAGTTCAATGACCAAGGTTTTGTGGTAACTCCAGACGTATTCTCCCGAGCCGAGTTGCTGACGTTGGGAGCGGCGGTTGATGATGAAGTGGCAAGGCGCTCAGCCCACGATACTCGCGAGATAAGTGCGAAAAGTACCTATGAACAGTCCTTCGTGCAGTGCATGCGGCTTTGGGAGACCAGCAATACGGTCAGAGAATTTGTCTGCGATGGCCGTTTGGCTGGCATGGCGGCGCAATTGTTGAAGGTGCCGTCGGTGCGGCTCTGGCAGGATCAGGCTCTGTACAAAGAGTCCGGAGGACGCGAGACGGATCCTCATCAGGATCAAACGTTTTGGCCTATTGGCGATGCACCCTTGGTGAGTGTTTGGATTCCATTCGATGCGGTTACACGCAGTAATGGCGCTATGGCGTATGTGCCCGAATCCCATCGCGCGGGTGGACTAAGGCCGGTGGATATCACTCATACCACCGAACCCTACGATATTCTCAACGACCCTAAATTGGCCGAGCGCACGCCGAAATGGATGGAAGTAGATGCCGGAGACATGATTTGGCATCACGGCTATACCATTCACCAGGCGTCGGCTAACAGTAGTTCCGTAACACGACGTGTGTTCACTGTTGTTTTTATCGCAGACGGAAGCACTCGTAAAAAACCCTGGCCAACGTTTCCATTAGATCGAGATCAGGTCGGGGTGGGCGATGAAATAGCAGGGGAAGGTATGCCAGTACTTTGGCCTAAGCCTGATAAAACGCCGCCAGTTCCAGACCGCCAGGGTGTCTTGCTCGGCGTTCAGTCAAGGGTGCTTTGATCATGGTTGTTTATGGTGTCGGCTTGCTCGCTGCATGCATGCTAGTTGGAGTTATTTTGGGCGATCTGCTCGGTCAGTTGATCGGAGTACAGGCAAATGTGGGCGGCGTAGGAATTGCGATGCTGCTGCTGATCTGGGCGACAAATGCCAGTCGCTTAACATTGCTGCTGGCACCTCCGACGTCCACCGGCATTACGTTTTGGAGTGCCATGTATATACCCATCGTGATCGCTATGGCGGCGAAACAGAATGTTGTCGCTGCGGTGTCTAGCGGCTGGCTCGCCTTGGTTGCCGGCGTTGCCGCCGTGGTTGTTAGTTTTGCGATGATTCCATTGCTGTCACGCCTTGGTCCTAGGTCGCAAGATCAGTTATGAGTACGGCCGTTACACTGCTAGAACAGAACGCGCTGATAACCGCCTTCATGATTGTTGCGCTGTTATTGGCGGCCTCAAATTGGATAGCGGCAAGAATTTTTCAAGGGCAGATTCATGGTTCGGCCATTGCAATAACCCTAGGTTTATTGCTCGCCTATTGGGGCGGTTGGTCCAGTGGCGGCAGTAATGGTTTGGCAGATGTCAGTTTTTTTTCTGGACTGGGCATTTTGGGTGGCGCTATGTTTCGCGACTTCGCCATTGTTGCAACGGCCTTTGGTGCCGATCTGGATGCACTCAAGCGCGCTGGTTGGGTTGGCGTGATGTCGGTGGTGCTGGGTGTAGTTTTATCGTTTGTGGTTGGTGCCGTTGTCGCTGTTGCCTTCGGGTTTTCCGATGCAGTTTCTATTAGCACGATTGGTGCGGGCGCGGCGACGTACATTGTCGGGCCGGTAACGGGCACCGCGTTAGGGGCAAGCTCCGGTGTTATTGCCTTGAGTGTCGCCGCTGGGCTCGTCAAAGCGATATTGGTTATGGTAGCAACGCCGTTGGTGGCCAAACGTATTGGTTTAGACAATCCTCAATCGGCGCTCATCTACGGTGGTCTTATGGGTACGACGAGTGGAGTCGCCGCCGGATTGGCGGCGACCGATCCAAAACTTGTGCCTTATGGCGCGATGACCGCTACTTTTTATACAGGCGTCGGGTGTTTGTTAGCGCCGTCTTTACTCTATCTATTGGTGCTATCGCTACAGCGGCTTTTTTAAATTAGCCGCTCTGAGGGGTGCGGTATCCGCTCAACCAAGGGCAGTACTTTGGGTTTATATATTTCAACGAAGTTCTTGTTGTTGCGATGCGCGTCAAGATCCTCTGCAGTAGCCCACGACTCGATAAGCAAAAAGGTCTGCGCATCTGATCGTGAGTGATAGACCTCGAAACGTTCGCACCCAGGTTCTGTTAAAGATACCCTAGCTTGATCCAGCAGCAGTGCGCTTACTGTATCTATGTTGGCAGGATCAATGACCCGTAAGATGACGTTGTTGTGTTCCATCATTATGTCCTTGCTGTCTTGCCACTCAGTGTGCCACATCCACTTGGTGCAGTGCTTTGTTACAGTATCGACGGTAGCTCGGCATATTTGCAGGGAGGCGGGAGCTAATGAGTCTGACGGAAATGCAGGAAAGAATTTGGGTGGCAGAAAATACATTGCCCCTTTGGGTAGGTAGTGCGCCGCATGCCCTAGGTACCGGGCCATTGCATGAACCGCAGTTGTCTATCCATCTACCTCCAGATGAGTTGGCCAATGGTTGTGCGGTGATTGTTAATCCGGGCGGGGGCTATCGTATTCTTGCGTCCGATCATGAAGGTTTGCAGGTAGCCCGCTGGCTAAATCAACGCGGTATAGCCGCCTTTGTATTGCGCTATCGGGTTGGGCCAGACTATCCGACATCGATATCGCTCATGGATGGTCAGCGAGCGGTTAGACTGATCCGTTCGCGTGCTGAGAGCTTTAATATCGACGCGGATCGAATAGGGATGTTGGGATTCTCGGCAGGCGGCCATTTAGCACTTGCTGTTGCAACCACTGGAGATGATGGCCAAGCTCAGGCGCGAGACCCCATTGATCGTTACGGCAGTCGGATTAATTTTTCGATCCCGGTATACGCGGTCAGCAATGGTGCTCGGCGCGGCCGTAAAGCAGACGAATATACGCCCACAGATGAGTGGGTTACCGCNCAGACGCCACCCTGTTTTATTGTTCATACTCATGAAGACGCGATCGTNCCGGCATCGCAAGCGACCNTATTCTATGAAGCGTTGTTGCGTGCGGNAGTGTCAGCCGAANTGCACATATTCAATGATGGCGAGCATGGTGTGGGCTTAGCCGCGGGTGATCCTGATGTGGGCGCATGGCCGGAGTTACTCTGGCGCTGGTTGCGTAGGCGGGGTTTCACGTCGGCGCAGCAGCGGATTGCGCTGAAGGGCTCATTAACTTGTGCAGACGCTCCCCTAGGTCTCGCGTGGCTNTCTTTGATACCAGAAGATGTGNGGAATCCTTCGGCACGATTGTTACTGCATGGGCGTCATGGTGACGGTTTTGAAATCTCTGCAGCACAGGGGCCGGTACCCGGAATGCATNAAGTGCAAATTCACTGGATAAGCCAACAGGAAAGCTACGATGCCAGCGGCAAATACAGTTTGGAGCAAAGCTTAATTTGCACGCGTAACGTGTTGATTGAGGCTGATCGAACGTTGGATATTCGTTTGCAGCAAGAGGATTTTTCGCCAATGAATATAAATCGTGATTGAANAACTNGAGCTGCACAACCTTTGTGGGATGCGGTGGTTCAACGGTTACGGGGCCTTATTTTTCGGATAAGGTGATTGCGTGGGCTGAAGGGGTGCAGCCTGGAGTAGAACATCGGAGGGGAGCATGGCTGAGCTAAACGAAAGCAACAGCGGGTTTTGGAAGACTCGCTACAGTGTCATTTTGATGTGTTTCGCTGCTACGTTTGTATGCTACATCGACCGGGTCAACATTTCGGTTGCGATCATCCCGATGGCAGAAGAATTTAAGTGGGACCTTGAAACTCAGGGCATTATTTTGTCGTCGTTTTATGTCGGTTATCTGATCATGCAGGTCATGGGCGGGTTCTTGGCTGATCGTTTTGGCGGCAAGGTGGTACTTGGTCTCGGCGTCCTCATTTGGTCATTCTTTACCATTGCCACGCCATGGGCTGCGTTCTCGGGGATGATCGGCCTATTGGCAGCGCGCATCGGCATGGGGTTAGGTGAGGCAGTGACCTTTCCCTCAGTTTACAGTCTTATCACGCGCTGGTTCCCAGTTCACGAAAAGGCTAAGGCAGTTGCGTTTAATGCCAGTGGCATCCCAATTGGCACAGTGTTCGCACTTGTTGTGACACCAATCATTGTGAGCGAACTAGGCTGGGAGTGGGCGTTTTATTTGTTTGGTTTGGTCGGTGTTGTTTGGTATGCCGCGTGGCATCTGGTCGTGACCAATACGCCCGCAGAACATCCGCGGATTGCGGCGGCGGAGATGCAGTTCATCGCTGCAAATGCGCCAGCCACGGGCACAGTGGAGACTCCGCCCATGCGGCAGTTCCTTCGCAACAAAGCCTTATGGGCCATTATCGTTGCGCATTTTTGCAACAACTGGACGCTTTATGTGATCTTGTCTTGGTTACCGAAATTCGTGAATGATGGATTAGGCGTGGCGTTTGCGTCGGTGGGTCTGATTGCTATGTTGCCGCATTTGACGTCGTTCTTGTGTCTCAATATTGCAGGCAATATTGCTGACCGCCTGATTCAGCGTGGCCTTTCGGTAACTTTTGTGCGAAAGCTTATGCAGAGCATTGGCTTTGGTGGTTTGGCGATTTGTTTATTGTTGATCACAACTGTGGATGACGTGTGGTCTGCTATCGGGCTGTTGTGCTTGGGTAAGCTATTTGGCGCGGCAGGCATTGGAGGCCATAGCGTCAATCATATGGATATTGGGCCCAGATATGCGGGTACACTTATGGGTATAACCAATACCTTTGCTACGTTGCCAGGCATAGTTGCGGTATACATCACGGGCTACATTTTACAGGTCAGCGGATCTTGGGATTGGGTATTTATATCGACCGCTGGCGTGACCTTATTCGGTATGGTGTTTTACCTGATTTTTGGTTCCGGCGAACGACAATTCGACTAAAACGTGCAAGGCGTTGTTTCTATTAATAGCCCCTGGGGAGGGAAATATGACCACTGACGATCAGCCGGCCAACGAGCCGGCAGCGAAGACACCAAAGTTAGGGGGCGCGTATTCCCATTATGTATTGTTCGTATTGGTAATTGTTTACGTATTCAATTTCATCGACCGCAACATATTATCTATCCTGTCCCAAGATATTCAGGCCGACTTGGGTGTTACCGATGCGGAAATGGGGTTCCTTTACGGTACCGTTTTCGCTGTTTTCTATGCGGTATTTGGAATCCCATTGGCGCGTTTTGCTGATGTTTGGGTGCGCCGCAGCCTGATCTCGCTCGGACTAGTGTTTTGGAGCGCGATGACGGCGCTGTCAGGATTTGCCCGCTCATTTCCCGTACTGGCGATGTTTCGTATCGGTGTTGGTATCGGCGAAGCAAGCGCGTCACCGGCCGCCTACTCGATGCTTGCGGACTATTATCCGCAACGGCTTCGGGCCACCGTGATAGCAATCTATTCCTCCGGCGTATACATCGGCGGTGGTATCGGTTTATTTCTTGGCGGTTTCATAATGGAAAGCTGGAACACGGCGTTTCCGGATCCTGCATCATCACCACTGAACTTAAAGGGCTGGCATGCAGCTTTTCTGGCGGTAGGTATTCCTGGAATTTTTATGGCGCTTTGGGTCCGCACATTGCGTGAACCAAAGCGTGGCGTCTCCGAGGGTATCGTCAGTGCTGAACATCCTAATCCCTTGGGTGTATTGCGCACCGAAATGACCGCGATGATTCCGTTATTTAACCTCTATGGTTTGGCTCGAGACGGGGCATCGCTCAAAGATAATTTTGTCGCCGCAATGGTCATAGCTTTGGTCGCGTGGGGTTTGATATTGCTGACTGATAATGTGCCGCAATGGGTTGCCTTGGGCATTGGTATCTACGTGGTTTATTCCTGGGTGCAGTCGTTAAAAGCTCGCGACCCAGTCACATATCACATGATCTTTCAGTCCAAAGCCATGGTCTATACCATGCTGGCTTTCCCAACCATTTCTTTTGTTACCTATGGCGTGGGTTATTGGACCGCACCGCTGCTGATGCGACTCCACGATGTGTCTGCCACCGAAGTGGGGATGTATATTGGGCTGGGCAGCGCCCTTGGCGGCCTCCTCGGTGTGACCTTGGGTGGCGTTATGGGCGACAAGTTTAAGCAGCGGCATCCAGCAGGGCGTTTGCTCGTTGGCTATATAGCGGTATTCGGGACTGCACCTTTGGTGTTGTGGATGGTTTATACAGAAAGTTTGTATATGGCTTTTGCCCTAAACTTTGTTCATCACCTGTTTAGCGCCGCTTGGCCAGGGATTCCACCCAGCACCGCGGCAGACTTGGTTTTGCCGCGGATGCGAGCCGTCGCAGGTGCGTATTATATTCTCATTAATACAATGCTCGGACTTGCTATGGGGCCATATATGATGGGTCAACTGTCGGATACTTTTGCGAGCACAGGAATGGATTCGGCTGAGTCTTTGCGCGCTGCCATCGCGTGTACCTTGCTAATCTTCATTGCCACATTAATTCTTTTGACGTTGGCGTGGAAACATTTACCAAAGGACGAAGCATCGAGACTTGAGCGCGCGCGCGCGCTAGGTGAAGACGTTGAGGAGGTTGCGGCGTAAATGCTTGATCTGCTTCGCGGGTTAAAAGTGGTGGACCTCACCACGGTGGTGTTAGGTCCNTATGCGACCCAATTGCTTGCAGATTTTGGCGCCGAAGTTACTAAAGTCGAGCCGCTGGAAGGGGATGGTTTTCGTGCCGTAAGGCCTGGAAGGCATGCGCAACTGGGTGTGGGTTTCATGAACTTCAATCGCAACAAGCGCGCGGTTGCACTGGATTTAAAACAGCCTCAGGGCAAAGAAATACTTTATCGCTTGGTCGCCGATGCAGATGTATTTGTGCATAACATGCGCAGCAAAGCCGCAGTGCAACTTGGTATTGACCACGCCACCTTGGCGGCCCTGAACAGTCGGCTGGTATACTGCTCGGGCGTCGGTTTTGCGAGTGGGGGGCCAGATGCCAATAGCCCTGCCTATGACGATATCATCCAGGCCCGGTCAGGGTTAGCGGCGTTAAATCAGGACGCCGACGGTGCACCGCAATTCGTGCGCACAGTCGCCTGTGACAAAATCGTTGGTTTGCATTTGGCGCTTGCTATTGCTGCAGGGGTCATAAAGCAACAACGTGAGGGTGAAGGCTCTGCTATTGAAGTACCCATGCTGGAAAGTATGGCGGCATTCTTGATGGCAGAGCATTTGGCTGGGCACACGCTGTTGCCTGAGGAGGGAGACTTAGGCTACGAACGACTGTTTTCCAGTAATCGCAAGCCCTACAAAACATTGAATGGCTACATCGCAGTTTTGCCTTATAACACCCGACAGTGGGTGAATTTTTTTGCAGTGATTAATCGTGAGGACTTGGCTCAGGCACCGTGGGTTTTAGATCCGGCCCAGCGCTCGGAACATATTGATGAGTTGTACAGCGTGTTGGTGGAGGTAATTGCAACCAACACCAGTGAGCACTGGCTAGCGCAGTTGGGTGCGCGTGATATCCCTTGCGCGCGTGTAAATGCGCTCAGTGACCTGCAGGCAGATCCGCAATTGCGCTCCAGCGACTGGCTGCAGCGGCATCTTGACGATGAAATAGGCAGTTACCAATCCCTTCGCTCACCTTTCCGGGTAGCGAGCGATAAGCAGACTTCGTGGCCTGATTCTACTCGGGCGCCAAAAATCGGGGAGCATACGCTCGCAGTTCTTACCGATCTTGGTTATGACGCGCAACAATTGCGGATGTTTATAGATTCAGGCGTGATCGGCGCTTAGCCTTTAAATGTCACTGTTTCCTGCAGTTCTGCGCGAGCGGTATGGGCGTTATTGACCGACATATTGGGGTCTGCAAAACCAAAGCTGAGACCGAATAGAACTTTCACTTCGCTGCCTAGGCCGAAAGCTTCGCGGACCAGGTCGGGATGGTGGGCCATCGTCCCTTGGGCGCAGGACGCTAAACCATGAGCCGTCATCGAGAGCATCAGGGTTTGGGCGTACATGCCGACATCCCATGCGCTACCAATGCCGAATACCTCATCCATGCATAGGAATGCAACGTGAGGCGCGTCGAATAGCTCGAAGTTGCGGAAGCCCACTTCTGCCCGCGCCGGTTTATCTTCCCAGGCCACCCCCATCGCATCGTACAAAACTGCTGCACATTCACGGCGGCGAGTTTTCCAAATCTCACCAAGCGGTCCACGTGTACCTTTGTGGTCTACACTTGGTGGATGATTATTCCGTGTACGCTGCATAAACTGAGCACGCAGATTGTCGCGTATTTCGCCGGATGCGACATAGACCTGCCATGGCTGGATATTGGTTCCCGAAGGTGCCCAGCGTGCAAGATCAAACACCTTGTCTAAGGTTTCTTGAGGCACACGGTCAGGTAAAAAACCGCGTACTGAATGTCGTGTTCTGACTGCGGTCTCTAAGCTCATTTCTGTCATCGATATTCCTATTAGTTGTTAGCTGTCGTGCAGATACCAGCGAGTGCCGCAGATATTCACTTGACTGTCGTTCACATAGCAGCCTCGGCGTTGGGCTTCGGCCAAAAGCGCCTGACGATTGGCGACACGAATATCCAGTCCACCCAATCCAGCCCCGCGTCCATCGTTGTCTGCGACAAAGCGAAGAGTGGCATTGTTAAAGCGAATGCAAGGATGCTCAAGATCCCCCTCGATAGGTAGGTCGGTAACATTGCCCCAGTGCTCAGCCAGAGCAAACGGGTCGCTGCCTTGTAACTCAACACCTATGATGTCAACGGTCCGGTCCTGATCAACTTTATCTTCCCAGCCCAGTCCACCTACTGGGTTCCAGTATCCACCAAAGTCAGCCTGCGGATTCCATTCAAGCTCTAAAAACGCGGCTTGCATGTCTCTGGGATGCAGTTGACTTAGGTACCACTCGTCGCTGTTATGCTCGTGGGCAATGCGGACGTTTTGATCCAGCGCACGTTGGCGCAATCGCTGGTGCTCGTCTAAGGTATCGATTTGGGTAATCACCATATAACCGCCATCGCCGTTGCGTCGATCCAGATATCTACCTGCCGCGGTATTGTCTTGAGTAGGTGCAACCACCTCGAGGAAATTGCGGCCCACTGGCATCAGATTGTTCTCTAGCCCAAATTTGCCCACGCCAGGATCAACGTAGCAGCTGTGGATGCCAAGTATTGCTGTAAGGTCGTCAATCACGGGCGCGAGCTGCTCGGCTACAAGGCAAATTTGTCGAAGGTGTATCGTCATTATCTTCTCCCCAAAAGAAATGCAAGGATGGTAGTTGGAACTCTAAGACCCGAAGGTACCTTTACGCGTAGGTAGCTCGGTAAAGTCGCCGGCTCGCTTTTCTGCCCGCGCCTGCATGGCCTCTTGCATTTCCTGCCCTTGCATCATTGACGCGTTCCAGATTGCGATGTAGTCCAAAGTGTCGGCGGTACTGTGGTCTTTTGAATAATTGATCATGCGCTTGCAGCCATACACAGCGAGGGGCGCTTTTTCAGCAATCTCTGCGGCAATGGCCATGACCCCCTCCAGCATCGAGGTTTGGTCGGCAAATACTTTATTTACCAATCCTACGGCTTTGGCTTCTGCCGCCGGCATACGCCGACCTGTATAGGCCAGCTCGCGCACTAAGCCCTCAGGCATTTGTTGTACTAGCCTCGGGAATGTACCTACGTCAGCGGTCATGCCGATATTGGTCTCAAAGATGGTGAAAAAGGCATCTTCAGTGGCGTAGCGCATATCGCAGGCCGTGACCATGTCGACACCGCCGCCAACGCAGCCCCCCTGTATCGCTGCCAAAATAGGCAAGCGGCAGGCTTCAAGCGCATTAAAAGTCGCTTGAGTTTTCCGCGCGCTGTCATAAAAAGCCGCGCCATGACGGATGCCATTACGGCGCGCTTCGTCTTTATCAGCGGATGCTTTAGGGGCGAACGCTGCTAAGTCCATGCCCGCAGAGAAAACTGGCCCGCTGGAAGAAATGACAATGACTCGCGCCCGCGCATTATCATCGATGTCTGAAACCACCTTGGGCAATTGGTCCCAGAACGCTGGAATCATACTGTTACGTTTTTCGGGTCGATTAAGGCAGATATGCGCAATGTTGTTTTCAATCGAGACGTCGAAACAATCAAATTTTTCTAAAGACATGATAAATCCCCGTCAGCGTTAAGATAGCGTTGAGTATAGCGGGTATTAGACCAGCAACAATCCATGGAGATACCGGCCAGGCATCATTGTGAAAGCACCCGCAAGGAGTATCGCGCCGATGTAAACGCCCAGCATTGCGGACTTGTGAGCACGAATGTCGTGATTGCGGGCACTTATGTAAGCGCGTGGCACCTCCGCAATTACCAGAAAACTAAAGAGATGAATGAATCCGAAATGGTTGTACAAAGTAGGCCCAACCTTCGCGCCCATGAAAAGTGTAATTACTGCCGTGACAAACATAAGCACCATGTAGATTCGACCTAGAACTCGATGCAGTGATGTGCCCTTACTAAAAGCAAGTAAGACGCCGCCGATAGCTGCTGCGGGCAAAACGGTGCCGAGGTGCCAATACATAAGCGTCAGATAATTCACAAAGGCCACCGGAAAAAATTTGTCCATAATCTCACAGGGTGGCAAATTGCTCATTGCTTTTCGATGAGCGGTAGCGATAAGTTTGCTAGAGAGCCGAGATTAAAGTTAACAAGAGGGGATTGCGATGAGTGAAACAATCAGCACAGGCACAGATGATTTATTAGCGGGTTTAGACAACGGTGTTTTGACGCTAACTTTAAACCGACCGGATGCACGCAATGCGATGTCTGGAGCTATGACCGCAGCGTTAGCAGCACAGCTGGCCGAAGCCGAGTTAAATCCGGCTGTGAAAGTCATTGTGCTTACAGGTGCCGGCAAGGGTTTTTGCGCTGGAGGGGATGTAAAAGGCATGGCCGCCAGTGGCGACGGCACGGTGGGGGACAACACCATTGATGGTGCAATTCATCGTCAGCGCGTTAATCAGCGCAACACGGCGGGTAAGCTGTATAGCATGCCGAAGCCTACAATTGCTGCATTACCTGGTGCCGCAGCTGGTGCCGGGTTGTCGTTAGCGTTGGCGTGTGATCTGCGTATCATGTCGAGGGCGGCGATTATGACTACGGCCTTCGCGCGCGTCGGTTTCTCAGGCGACTACGGTGGGACCTTTTTCATGTCTCAACTCGTTGGCGCGGCCAGGGCACGCCAATTGTATTTCTTGTCAGAGCGGGTTAGCGCAGAGCAGGCGTTAGACCTTGGGCTTACCAATTGGGTATGCGAGGCGGATGAACTTGCGACCAAGACAAAAGAAATTGCGGAGCAGTTAGCGTCAGGTCCTACGGTTGCGTATCGCTATATGAAAGAAAACTTTGCGCGGGCGCTGTCCTCTGGTGATGTAGACGATTGTTTGGATTTAGAAGCGACGCACCATGTGCATTGCGGACAAACCGAAGATCATCGTAACGCGACTAAGGCGTTTGTCGAAAAGCGCGAGCCGGTGTTTCAAGGCCGCTAGTCGGCTGCCACGTAGCCCGCTTCGCGTATGATTTTGCGCGCAGCTGGGCTGCGTAAATACTCCATAAACTCCAACGCGACAGCGTTATCGGCGGCGCGTTTCAGCAACACGGCGTCCTGATGAATTGGTAAATGTAGCTCTGGATTAATGATCCGGTACTGTCCTGTTCTTAGTGTGTCCGGATGATGTAGCGCCTGGGGAAACGCAATTAGTCCTGCATCTGCGTTACCGCTGCTCACCAAACCAAATGCTTGGCCGATATTTTCTCCACGCACTATCCTATTTTTAAGCGCATCATATAAATCCAGATTGCGCAAAAATTCCACGCTCGCGGCGCCGTAAGGCGCTAGCATTTCATTGGCTATGGCTAACCGAGAGCTCTTTTTTAGAAGCTCGACCGTTTCTTTCTGGTTGATAGAAGAGTCGGCTAAGACGTGTGACACTTCCGGAAACCAGGCTACTAGCTGTCCGACGGCGTAGGTGAACTGGCTGGACTTCATCGCGAGCTCTTCGTTGCCCAATCTGGCCGGTCTAGCTTTGTCGGCGGACAAGAAGATGTCGATTGGCGCACCCTGACTTATTTGGGCATATAGCTTACCCGTTGATCCGGCTACTATGATCACTTCGCCGTCGTGGGTTTTCTCGAATCCAACCTTTAAATGTTCGATAGTGCTGATGAAGTTGGTAGCGACGCCGACGATAGCTTTTTTTGAATCAGCAGCGCTTCTCTCCGCGGTTAAGCTCGTCCAAAAAAATAATAATGTCAGAATCAAAACGCTAGCCGATTTGGATGCGAACATGGACTTCTCTATTAGGAAATAACAGATCTTGCTAATATTTGCTGGAGGGTGGTGACTCCATGCACCTTACACGTAAACCCGCTGCTATGTTTACAAACTGGAGTCCGAAAATCTGCCGCATGTCACCGCTATCGTTGTCTGCATAGTTTCGGGGTTAGGAAGAAGAAGTGCTCCCAGAAACCGTAACCAAAGTGTTAAAATCACTGTGGTATCTTGAAGGGGACAGGAAATTGAGCACAACAGAAACTTCGATGCGGAAACTCGCGGCGACGGCCTTAGGTGGCACCAGTATCGAGTGGTACGATTTTTTCCTGTATGGCACGGCAGCAGCGCTGGTTTTTCCTGTTTTATTTTTCCCGAAGGATCTCCCTGCGTATGTTGCTTTAATAGCGTCGTTTAGCACTTTTGCTGTGGGTTTTCTTGCTCGCCCCGTTGGCGGCATCGTCTTCGGGCACTTTGGTGACCGCGTAGGGCGAAAGTCGGCGCTGGTGGCGGCGATGACCTTGATGGGTGTCGCAACGACGCTCATTGGCTTATTGCCGAGCTTCTCCCAAATAGGCGTTGCCGCCCCCTTAGCGCTAATCTTATGTCGATTTGCTCAAGGGCTTGCAATCGGTGGTCAATGGGGTGGAGCGATGCTTTTGGTTACCGAAAATGCGCCAGCAAACAAGCGCGGCTTCTACGGGGCTTTTGCGCAAGCCGGGGCTCCTATGGGTGTGATACTCGCAAACCTGGCTTTCTTGATCGTCAGTGCGAGCGTAACCGACGAAGAGTTTATGTCTTGGGGCTGGCGCATTCCTTTTGTTATAAGTTTCGTTTTGGTGGGTTTGGCCCTCTATGTGCAATTCAGGTTAGAAGAGACGCCCGCTTTTAAAGCGCTCGAGAAAGAGAAGTCTGAGACTCCTAACCCCGGCTCAGATAGGTCGCCAGTGCTAGAGGCGCTTTCCAAATTTCCTAAACAAATCGCTCTCGGGGCAGGAGCATTCTTAGCGGTTCAAGTCTCATTTTATATTTTCATTGTTTTTGTGGTCTCATACGGCACCGATTCTAGCGGTCTCGGGATGAGTCGCTCAGATATGTTGCTTGCAGTGTTGATTTCGTCTGCTGCTCAGATCCCTGGTCTTTTCTATTTCTCCGCCTATTCAGATCGACATGGAAGAATCGGCGTCTATAAATTAGGTGCAATACTGATGGGCCTCTGGGCATTTGCGGTGTTTCCGATAATGAACACCGGTTCTTTGTTGCTTATAACCCTCGCCTTGTGTGTCGCTCAAATTTTCATCTCGATGATGTACGGGCCGCAAGCGGCATTGCTCACTGAATTGTTCAGTGCCGAGGTTCGGTACTCTGGCGCATCTCTGGGGTACCAAATCGGAGCCATTTTGGGCGGCGCATTGGCTCCCATAGCGGCAACAGCGCTGCTTGCAAGTTTTGGAAGTCCGCTTTGGATCAGCGGATATATTGCATTTGCATGCGCTTTGACCTGGTTGTCGGTTCATGCCCTGAGAGACCATCGGTCGCACGAGATGGTCCCTTAATTCATAAATTAACACATTGTTTGTTTAAATAACCCCGCATCAGACAACTGCTGAGCCACGCTGATTAATAGTCGTTCATTGCCAAAGTCAGCGACCAATTGGCCCCCTACCGGTAACCCGTCTGGGCTGATAGATAAGGGCACACTGGCAGCGGGGTTGCCGGTATCGTTGAAAAGGGCAGTGAACCCAATCATTTGATAGAGCAGCATAAGATAGGCCTCTGCATTCTCGCTCATAGTGTCGAGCGCTCCGATTTTAGGAGGAAGACATGCCATCGTTGGCGTGAGAATCAAGTCGTAACGTTCGAAGATAGAAGCACACATTTGCCCGTGCTTGTGGATGTTTCCAACTGCACTTGCATATTGAGAACCTGNAATCTCTAAAGCGCTTTGATAGTTGTTCCAAGTCACTCGTTCAACGTCTGTCTCTACGATAGCTCTGCCAAGCGATTCTTGTTTGGCGTTCAACATTGCGCCAATGTGGCTGATCGCGAGCGTGCCGTGGGAGTCTTTTACGATTTCGGGATTAAACGGATTTTCGACAGGTTCGATTATGTGTCCGAGTGCCTCCAGTTCTTGAGCTTGCTTCGCAATCAGCGCACCTATTTGGCTGTCTAGAGTCGCGCCGTTAAACGGCTGGCTGCAAAAGGCTATTTTAAGTCGCCCGGGAGGTTCACCTAACGCGCTGCAGAAGCTCTGTTCCACATATGGGGCGTGATAGGGGCTTCCTGATTCGGCACCGGCGCTAATATCCAGAAGTGCAGCAGAATCACGGACGCTTTTGCTAATGACGTGGGTAGTCGACAATCCGCCCCAACCTTCAAGCGATAGGGGTCCCAGCGGCACGCGACCTCTAGTCGGTTTTAGGCCAAATAATCCGCAGCAGCTCGCTGGTATCCTGATTGAACCTCCGCCGTCTGACGCATGAGCTGCAGGAAACATTCCTGAGGCAACTGCAGCTGCGGCCCCACCACTTGATCCGCCAGTCGAGTGTTCGTTTGACCATGGATTTTTCGCGGGCCCATGCAATACGGGTTCTGTAGTCGTAGCGAGCCCGAACTCTGGAGTATTGGTTTTACCGCATAAAACCAGACCACTCGCTTTGTATCGTTTTACCAGCGTTGAATCGTGGTCAGCGACATTATCAGAAAATAATCGTGAGCCGTTACTTGTCACAACACCTTTGTAGTACTGACCGAGATCCTTTAAAGGCATGGGTACACCGTGAAACGCTCCCTTCGGTAAATCGTTTTTAATCGCGTGGCGCGCTTCGTCCCACATTGGCGTCACGACGGCGTTTAATAGAGGGTTCTGGCTTTCGACTCTCTGCTCTGCGCAGCTCAGAACTTCTGCTGCAGATACCTCTCTTTTGGCTATAAGCTCGGCGAGACCTATCGCATCGTACTGCAGGTATTCGTTTTCAAGCATGACGGTGATCCTTTAGTTTATTCTGTCTTATCTGCGGTATGGTCAAACCGACGCCCTTATTTAAAGACTTGCTCGTGTGCTGCGACTATTGCATTGGAGTAATTTATTAACTTCGACACGTATCTTAGTCGAATACAAAAAAACCTCGGGTAATCACCGGTTCGCCATTGGCTTGCCTCACCTCAAATGACACAAATGACTGGTCCCCGCTTTTAACAGGGTTGCTGCTAATCAGATCGAGTTGTGATGGCATAAAAACCATTCCGGAGAATTTTCCGCCCAAGCGCTTTATCCTGCGAGGCTCTCCATTAGCGAACTCGTCGACTAGTTTGCTTATGGCTAAAGCAAGGGTGGATGTGCCGTGTAAGATGATGTCCGGTAAGCCTGCGGCCCGAGCGAATTTGCGATCAGTATGGATGGGGTTCCAAATCCGAGCACATTCGGTGTAAGTATGTGCAGCTCCCTCACGGATTGAGATTGTGTCGAAAACCCGTTCGAGATTTGCGGGTTGTGGGACATCGGGCGAGCGCTCACACGAGTAGTTTTCTCCGTTTACAGCCACGTTCCGATAAATACCGTACTGGAAGGTTCTACAAATAATAGTGTCCGTTTGATCAATCGTGTCCAGTCTTAGGGTATATCCAGCGCCTGGCTTTATTTGCTCGATGCCGATTAGCGTGGCGTTCGTGCGAAGCGTTTCTCCTGCAAGAATCGGGCGGTAAAGATGCAGGTCATGCGCGGCGTGGACCCCCCTTGCGCTTTCTTCGGCGGACAAATCGTTGCCGAAAAAAGCTCGCGTATTGAGAATGGATGGCCATTCCAAGCAAACGGGAAAGACAGGATGAGCGCATACTTTTTGGATGTCCGTATCCATATAGTTATTGTTGAAGTCACTTATACTTGCCGCATAGGCCATTAGCCATCTGGCGTCTATATCATGCTCAACAAAATCTGTTGAGCGGCCTATATGGTCGATACCTACTGGCACGGGAACCCCCTCAAATTTGGAAACTTTCTGGTCGCGCAATGCGTTTTATATTAGATAAAGTTGATCGAGAATACCGGATAGTTTCTTTTGTTATCCTAAACAATAGATATCTTAGATACGGCATACTGGCGCGACCAAGCTGAAGATGCTCAACTCAAACCGATCGAATTCTCAAGGAGGACATTAGATGCGCACTAGACCGATGTCTGCACCCCTAGGGATGATCATTGACGATCTGGATGTTCGATCTATCGATCACCATACATGGTCGCAGTTGAATAAGTTATTTTGCGACCACCACGTCCTAGTATTCCCCGATCAACAGTTGTCGCCAGCCGATCATCAGGAGTTTGCTGAGCATTGGGGCGAGTTAGTTCCGTTTCCCTACGGTGGGCTGCCTGATTACCCCAATATAATCGAGTTGCGCAACCGCGGTAAGAAAGGCGATGTCAACCAGCATTGGCACACTGACATGAGCTACGCCCAAGCGCCCCCAAAACTGACGATGCTTTATGCTCTGGAAACGCCTGACTTGGGTGGCGAAACAGCTTTTGCCAATCAGATCCATGCATATAACGAGCTGTCTGTCGGTATCAAGCGGTTACTTGATGATTTGGTTGCAGAGCACTCGGCGGAGGATTTGGCGCGTCTCTATGGGGCAGATACGAAAGAAGCATTACGGGCCGAGCATCCGGTGGTGCGCGTGCACGAAGACAGCGGCGAGCGGGCATTATATGTTTGTCGTGCTTTCACACGATGCTTCAAAGATTGGACCCGGGCGGAAAGTAAGGTGTTATTAGAATTTTTGTATGAGCACAGTGTGCGTCCTGAGTTTCAGGCCAGACACCAATGGCGGCCAAATGATTTAGTGATGTGGGATAACCGCTGTTTACTGCACTATGCCGTACACGATCATGGTGATGATCCAAGGTTATTGCACCGCTTGCAGGTACAAGGGAGCCCAACGCTATGAGGTCGCTTGGTTCATTGCAGGCGTGGAGTGAATTAGAGGCGATCCTGGGCGTAACGGCATCGGTAAAAAGTGCTAAGGAAGACAGTTACCGCGAGCTATGGCTTAGCGGGGTCGCGCAACAAAACGATCTAGGGCTAATGGCGGTGCAGGGTGGTTTGCTCGCGGATCGCCTAGCATGGGTATTTGTTGCCGGCTATCAGGCGGCCCTACGACGGACATTTCCGGATCAAGCTTATAGTGGCTGGGCAGCATTCGCGGTATCCGAGGATCGGCGCGGCGACCCGCCTCTTCCAGGAGTGGATTATCAGCGGTTGGAGAACGGATTTGCCATTTCTGGACATAAGACTTGGGTCGCCGCCGTGAATTCCGTCGAGCACCTGATAATCAAAGCCGGTGCTGGAGAGCGTGCGCTTTACTTCAATTTGCCACGGTCTACTCAGGGCTTGGAGTTTTCGTCTCGCCCAGCGTCCTTTTTGGGCGAAATGAGTCAGGGTAGTGCGCATCTTTCTGAGGTGAATTTGGGCATAGACGCGGCTATAGACGCTCGGGCGGTCGCACAGTTTGGTCAGCGTGAAGCTTTGTACATTTATCTGGCGTTCTTGGCTTACGCTGGGCGGATATGGCTGCGGGATGGAGCGCAGGATGACTGTTTAATATTGATTCAGCGGTTGGATCAAGCGTTAGCGGAGAGCCACCTACCGCTAGCTGAGGTCAAGGCTTTGGATATTGCGGTGCAAAGTATTCTTTCCACGATCGCGCCGAAAGCAGGTGCGGCAAACGAGCGCTGGGCTAAGGACCAGCGCTTAATCAGTATGTATTCGCCAGGAATCCAGCAACGTTAAACACAGCGAGGACCCACAGTTTGTGGGTCCTGCGCAAAATCTAAACGTCAGGAAACCACTGAACCGCCATCGCAGGTAATCACATCACCCACGGTGAAGCCGCAGGCACGAGAACTCAAAAAGATGGCCAGTCCAGCGATGTCTTCAGCCGTGCCGACACGNCCGCGAGGATTATTCTTACCTACGGCATCCCAATCGGTGGTTTCAGTATCGCCACCACCGCCAACGCCGGTGCTTAGCATATAAGTAGGGAATGGCCCAGGAGCAATACCATTGACAATAATGTTGCGCTTTATCAGATGGGCTGCGAGTACCCGGGTTAGGTGGTGCACNGCTGCCTTAGATGGGCCATAAGAAAAATTGTCGAAGACCGGCGTCTTTATCCCGTCAATCGACCCGACGTTAACGACGTGAGTGGGTGCAGTGCTGCTGGCATGCTTTTCTAGCAAAGGCAGTAATTTTTGGGTTAAGAAAAATACCCCCTTGACGTTGGTGTCCATTACTTTGTCCCANCCAACTTCGGGGAAATCTTCCAGCGGCGCNCCCCATGCAACGCCTGCGTTATTCACCAGAATATCCAAATGGTCCTCCTGTGCGCGGAAGGCATCAGCGAACGCTTCTATACCTGGAAGGTTCGACATGTCTGCAGGTAACGAAATACACTCCCCGCCAAATTGCTCACTCAGACGCTGGGCTGTGGCATCGCAGACGTCCGCTTTGCGCGACGTGATATAAACTTTAGCGCCGTTAGCGAGATAGCCCGCAGCGATCATTTCACCAATACCTCTCGAACCGCCGGTTACAACGGCGACCTTACCTGTTACAGAAAATAGATCCTTCATAGCACTCCTCTCATGTAGCGATGCTGGCNGTTTGCCAGCGAATGATGTTCAAGGCCATAGTATCCAAAAACTTTGGTGAACGGTTTACCATATCGATTACAGCGAAATAGGGGTTAAGCATGAGTATTGACTGGATGATCGGCGAATTCCGCATGCCGCGGCAGATGTTAGGTAATCAGGAGTACGACGGCCATCTGTCGATCCATGACGATAAAATGGCGGAAGATCTTGGCTTTGCCGGTGCGCCTATTGAGGGTCCGACGCACTTTAGCCAGTTCGTACCCATGTTGCATGCAGTGTTTGGTGATGATTGGTTTGTCCGCGGTTGTATTAGCTCGCACTATCAAAACATGGTCGTGGAGGGAGAAGAGGTCCGCGCTATGGTAGAGAAGTCGCCGACAAATGGATTGGTGCGCATTGCCGCGGAAAAACGCGATGGCACCCCTGTGTTGATGGGGACAGCCAGTGTTGGGCCTGATTATGGCGCAACGGAGTTAGAACAACGCATTGAACGACTTAGGCCTGCGGATCAGTTAGTGATTTTGGCGGATCTCCAAGTAGGTCAGAAGGGTGCAGGCAATCCAGAGCATGTTCGCATGGATATGGAACAGCATATGGGTGAAATGTATCCGTTTTCAAACGCCCAGAAGTTACAAAAAATATCCGAAAGTCACCCGTACTATGACCAAGATTCCCCGTGGGGTAAGCCCGTAGTGCCGCTTGAAATGGTTAGTGTGCTAACCCAGTACACCAGCGGCCAGTCGGGATTTCGCAGCCGTGGACCGGCTATTGGTTTGTTCGCGGGACAGCAAATCAAAATGCTNAATGGGCCGTTGNTGATCGGGGAAGATTACCTGCTAGAGCGAGAGATCATCGCACTGAGCGAGAGTAGACGCACTGAATCGAACTGGATTCTAAGTCGCGTATATCGAGCATCGGACAAAGAGCTGGTTGCCGAAGCGATTTTAAATTCGGCTACGCTCAAGGATTCCTACGCGAACTACGACGCCGACGCTGCCGCCTTGGGCAAGGATTTNTCTGCCTGAGGCGAAGGCTTGAGCAATGCAACGCGCTTGAGCATTTCTAGGCGCTCTGGGCCCGGTTGAATCCGCGCTCGAGCGTTGCGTTTGCGGCCGCGCAGCATATAGCCAAGTATGGTCCAGCGAACCCGTTGGTCTTTGAGAAANTCGCCGGGTTTTTCTACCAGATTGATGGTTCGCATAATGCCGCGATGGATGTGCAGCTTCTCCCTAGCTGCTGCGGCCAAGGCGTCACCAAATGCCAGCGCGAACCACTTTTTTAGGGAGGTTGCGCGGTCCAGGTCGACGCCGTTAAGAACGGCGGCTGCCCTTTTAATGCCNCGCTTGTCTTCGTTCAAGCTCGCCATAAATATCGGTCGAATCTGTTCGTTAGATTGTTCGCGAAACTGCNGGGCGCGCAGCCATGGATCGTCTGTTTCTCCGAGTACGTCAGCAAGAATATGTGCATGTAAGGTGCCTGTGCTGCAGCCACGGCCGTAAAGCGGGTTGGTGCGAATAGCGGAATCACCAACAGCGAAGAAATTCAACAGCTTCGGGCCGTCGTCGTGAACATAGTCGCGCCATACTGCGTGAATTTGACCGATGCCGAATGGGGCGGTGGTCGCTTTGGCTTGGGTGGGTGAAATCCACGGTCGAAGGCCTGGAATGGTCATACAAATGTCATCGAAGTGCTGGCCATCTTTGATCGCTTCACGTAGCTCGCGTTCATCATTGGGTAAACACATGATCAGAGCGAAGTGACCGTTGTCGCCGGGAAAGACACCATATTTCATGTAGCCTAGATCACCTGCTGAGGGGTTGTGACTGTCGCGTTTGGGCTCGCTGACACCGGGTAAGAGCTGATAATGGCGGGTATAATAGACGATCTCTGCGTCGTCACGGTGCTCGGTGACGTGCACGCCCTGGGCTTTTAACCAGCGATCAAACTTGCTGGCGCGCCCGGTGGCATCAACAATGATATCGGCGCTGTGCACTGACTTTTTGTTGGCGTGGACACGATCGGTGAGTTCGATACCCGTGGCGACTCGGTTTTGCGGATGCTCGGTGTCTGCCTCAGTGAAAACCTGGGTAACGTACTTCGAATTTTCGATGTGTACTGTCGAGTTGTGCTCTACGTAGCGTCGCACGACTGTCTCCATGGTGGCGCGGCGACACATCAGCACCCACATTTTTTCGTCACCCGGTTCTGGCGTGTATTGGGCTTTAAGCTGTTCCGGAATGGTGTCGGCAAAGGCTACTTTGCGCGCCCCAGCTGCAAAAAATTCTTCAAGCAGATCGGGGTAGTGCTTCTCCAGTACACTGCACATTAGGCCTAAAAACGCATGAGGGTGGCGAAATTGGGCGGCGCCGCGGCGCTCCCAGGTAAAAAAAGCCTGATCGGCGTTACCCTCTGGTGGTGGCGTATCGCGCTCGAACAATGTGACCTTAAAACCCTTGCGCGATAGGGCGAGACTCGTAAACAGTCCGCATATGCCTGCGCCGACGACTGCAACCGTCTCTGTATCGGTACGCTCTGAAAGGGATAAAGGGGATGTAGGCGCCTCTGATGTCATGGGAACTGCTCCAAGTTACTGNCAAACCGTAGCAAAAATTGATCAAAAAAGAGTAAAAAATAACACCGTCGCCGTGCCGGTATTAAGACGTGTCCAAAATAAATAACAAAAGCTTGGCTTAGCCCATTGGCGGTCTGTAGTCCGCGTAATCTTGGCATCTGGTTAGGCGGCAGCACCTATCAGAAATATAGTGCCTTTTGTCCGAAATATATTACCTCGCTGTACTTTTTCGTTACCCTCTTTGCAGCAAGCGTTAGCAACAAATGTTAGAAACAAATATTGATGGAGTAGGTGGATGTTAAAACCAGTGCAGTTGGGTAACAGTGGTCTGCGAGTGTCGCAGTTATGTCTGGGTACCATGAACTTTGGTATTCCCGGACGTGGTCATCAGGGTGATTGGACTCTAACAATGGATGAGGCGCGACCCATATTAAAAGCCGCGATTGAGCATGGACTTTTCTACTTTGACTGCGCGGACGTATACGGCCTTGGCGCATCTGAAGAGGTGGTAGGTGCGCTTTTGAAGGAACTGTTGCCGAGGGATGAATATGTTTTAACCACCAAAATTGCCATGCCAATGGGCCGCGGTGCTAATCAAGCGGGTTTGTCGCGCAAGCACGTGCGCGAGGGTATTGATGCATGCCTAAAACGCCTTGGCCATGACTACATAGACCAGTTGGTTATTCACCGTCATCCTCACGGAGTTCCCGGGCATGTGGACACCCCGGTTGAGGAAACGATGGAAGCGCTCGACGAAGCGGTAAAAGCCGGCAAAGTTTTATATCTAGGCGGCTCGTCCATGTTTGCTTGGCAATTTGCGCAACTGCAGATGACTGCGGAAGCGCATGGCTGGACCAAATTTATTTCGATGCAGAACCACTACAACTTGGTGTATCGGGAAGAAGAGCGGGAGATGAACCCTTATTGTCTCAGTACAGGCGTCGATCTAACGCCGTGGTCACCGCTGGCTCGCGGTATATTGGCGGGATCCTATCAAGGTGGATTCGGCGGCGGCAGTACAGACCGCTCTACCGGTCAAGACCGTCAACGAACAGAAGGTTTGTATCATGGCGACCATGTATTCCCGATCGCCGAGCGGGTTATTGAGGTAGCCGCAAAATACGACAAGACTCCGGCGCAGATTGCGGTGGCGTGGCTCTTACACAAGCCTGGCGTAACCTCGCCAGTGGTGGGGGTATCTAAAGTGTCACAGTTGGAGCAGCTGGTTGCAGCAGTTGAAATTAAGCTTGCCGAAGAGGACATCGACTATATGGAAGAATTGTATCGGCCAGTAGACAATCTCTTATCCATTGGTTTTTCTTAGGCGGCGGCTAGTCACAAAGCCAAAGTTTTATTGTCACTAATGCAATACGTCAGTCGGCTCTATATTTGGCAAACCGGTGTGTTCTAACCAGCCGCTAGTTGGAACACATGCAGCGTTCAATTAAGCGAGCGTAGCGAGCACCGCCGCAGCGCTCACGGTACCGGCTATACCCGCCTGACGGAAATTTTGCTTTGATAATTCGCCTAGCGCTTGAGCGGGCTCTTTGCCGCCAAATGTTTTTCGTAAGACGCCAGTTTCGATAAATGTGGCAAAAATCGCAAAACCAAACAGTGAGCTTACTAATGCTGCACGGCCTAGCGTATCCAAAGGCAATATCATAAAAATCAGCAGCAGGATGCTCCAGTGGCCGACCCAGCCGCCGAAGCTCATGCTGTGAAACTGGGTCGAGGAATTCTTGCCGAAATCGAAACTAAAACGGAATAAATTGGTGAGATTTTTCGGCAGTGTGCGGGTTGTTTGCGCACCACTGAATCGTGCTCCGAGGTAGTGTCCCCACTCGTGGAAAATGGCAGCCACAACGTAACCGACGAAAATCCCATCGGCGGCGCTGAGCAGCTCTGCAGCCCACAGGCCGGTCACTTGGAACCAAGCATCAGAGGCTGCCCAAAGGGTTAGGGCTGCGAATACGATCATGGCATCGCGGGCCAATAAGCTGAAGAGTGTTGGCTCTTCAACACTGTGTTCTGGGCTTTCTGCCATCTTTTTGCTCCCCAATTACTGCGGGAAAGATATTAGCCCAAGCTCGAAACTTTGGGTATCGAATCATCTGCCGCAGCTAGCCACTTAGGGTAACGTGAACATCGCCTATGCCTTTGTTGAAATGTCCACGAAATTCGCCTATCTCGAAGGGGTGCTTTTCGTAGGCGCCGGTGATGACCCACTGGTCAGGTTCTAATCTGTGGCCGAAGTCATGCAGGCGGCGCGCGAGGATCGCCAGCGATTCGAAATGATCGTCGATATGGCCGGCGCTCTCGATGCGGCCTACAGCTTGCTCGGCTCGCGGATCGACGTCCTCAGGATTCCGATACAAGGTAACGGCCAGATCATTCAGGTCTGCTGGGGCGGCGACGGCGGTTCCGGCCACAATTCCCCAATTGGACAGATTATCTGCGACACGAACGCCGGCATTGCATCCAGGCGGCAAGCGCTTTTGGTTTATCTCAAATCCTGGCGCTGCGCGCCGCACCGCTGCTTGGGCGCTCTCTGCTGTCGCGTTTTCGCCGAGCGGAGAGTCAACAATAAAACACAATTCATTCTCGACGCCGCCACGAAACAATTGAGCCCGTGGGATATCAGTACCGCTAGGCAACATGCGGCTGGCGAGTACGAAGCCGAAAGGCCGAATGCCCGGACCCAAAGCGTCCCTTGACTCGCCAGACGTCATGCCGATTTTCCAGCCGCCGAGCGCCTCGCCCTCGTTCAACCAGCGCTCGAGTAGTTGCACTTGTAGTGCTTGGCCTTCATCGGCTGATAGTTCGGTTTTCAGCAGAATATCTCCAGCATTGAAATCTGGGTCCTTCTGCAGTTGCCAGAGGGTTTCGAGGAGTTTGGGTGCGTCGCTGTGCATGATTTATTTTCTTGGTTGCTCGGAGGTTTTGATAGTAACTAGGTTATTCGTAGGCGCAAAATGTTGCCGTTGCGCGACAAAAACAGGTACCTTTGCATTCGACAAACGAGTTTATTTTGGGGAACAGGAGAACGTTATGCCGTATGCACCAATAGATCGAGCGTTTTACGACGCCGACAGTCACATAATGGAGTTGCCTGATTTCTTAAAGGCGTATGCTGACCCGCAACTACGTGACGAAATACCAGAGGTCAGTTATAGCGCGTCTGTAGTGACTGATGAAGAAGTTGCACAAATTATGCAGCAGGGTGGTAAACATTCGGCGGAACATGTCGCTGCCCAAATCGCTATGGGCGATGCACTCATCCAAGACTCTAAGGAAATTCAGGCGCTCGGTGCNTTTAATAGTGCGGACCGCACAGTGGCAATGGATTTGCTGGGATTTAAGAAGCAATTAGTATTTGCTACGCATTCAGTAGCGCTGCCGTTTCACCCCAGTTCTAAAAAGTCAGTGCAACTACGTTACGGGGCGACGCGAGCGCACAACAGACATATGGCCGAGTTTTGCTCGCAAGACGATCGCCTGATGGGCGTAGGAGTCGTGCCGTTAGACGACCCGACTGCAGCGATCACTGAGTTGGCGTGGGCGCTTGATAATGGTTTGGAATCGATTTGGATACCTCATCGCGCGCCAATTGGGCATTCACCAGGACACGTAGACTTGGAAGGGTTTTGGGCGCGTTTAGCAGAGGCGGGTGTACCCTTTGTATTGCATGTCGGTGGAGCACCGCTGCAAGTTGCTCGAGATTGGGGCAATAATGGTCGTGGCGCTGTTAAGGACTGGTTAGGCGGTGGGGAAAATGTTCGGACCAAGGACGCTGCCGTTCTGCACCAAACGCCCGAGATGTTTATCAGCATGATGCTGTTAGACGGGGTGTTTGATCGTCACCCCAACTTACGCGGGGCGGCGGTTGAGCTTGGCGCTGGCTGGGTACCTGAACTGTGCCGACGGCTGGATTGGGTATGTCGAATTTATGGGCGTTCCGACACGTCGGTGCGCTTTGAGCGCCCACCCTCTGAACAGATAAGAGAGCAAATGGGCTTTACGCCGTTTTCCCACGAGCATGTAGGCGATCTGGTCGCCGACTCGGCAGCTGATTTGTATTTATTCAGCAGCGATTATCCGCACCTAGAAGGCACAAAAGACCCCATCGGACGTTTCGAGCGGTCGCTAGTAGACGTGGATGAATCTATCAAAGACGCGTTTTATAGTGAGAACTTTTTGCGCTTATGGCCTCAGGCTCGGGTGGCTTAAAACCCGATGGTGCGTCGCCTGTTCACTGCAGCGCTGGTGCTGGCTCTGGGGTCGACTGCCGCGGGTGGCCTAGCATTTTGGTTTGTTTGCCCTTGCGAGCGAACGCCTGGAGGGCCACTGCGGTTCGCCGAGGCTGCGGAGCCGATAACGGATTGGGCTTTCGCTAACGAAGTCGGCTTGTGCCAGCTCGAGGTGCAGGCGCTCATCCCTTGGTCGGTCAATTTAAATTGCATGTCAGATGAACAAAAGCTTTACATCAGTTGCGCACGTTGCGCGGGAAAGCTTTGGTCTACTGCGGCATTGCGCAACGAATTTGGTCGAATCGCCGTGGGTGACCGGGTCTATCCGGTGCGCATGCGGAGGGTGTTAGATCCGCTAGAGCTTGATCTGGCGTGGCGTGCGCGCGCTGCAAAAACGGGTCGAGGTTTAAATCAACCCCGTGCCGAGCATTGGTGGTCCTTTGAATTAAGTTCTGCAGCCGGGCGCTAGCAGTGGGTTGGTTAACGAATGCGGATAAATGCGCCCGCACTGCTGCGGGCGTCGTTTGCTGGACTGATTTTTGATAAGCGCCCCGCAGGGTCTCAACACAGTAGGCCTTAGTTGGCTGGCTCGTTAAACATTGAGGTGCGCCCAGCATCCACCACTAGGTCGTGACAGTTCACAAAGCGTCCAGCTTCACTTGCTAAATACAGTGCTGCCTCGGCAATATCNTCCGCTAGGCCGGTTTTACCCAACGGCACCGAACGCGCGAGGTTTTGTTGCAGCTTGGCCATTTTACGCTCGTTGTCCTCGTCGCTTAGTGTGTTCGCTCGCCCTGAGCCGCCCCAAAAAATGGGTGTAGCAATCGCACCTGGAGAAATTGAATTGACTCGGATGTTGTTGGGTCCCAGTTCGATTCCAGACATTTTAGTAAAGTGAGTTACTGCGGCTTTTAGTGCTGAGTACAGGGGGTCGCCTTGACGATAGCGTAGTGCTGCAACGCTGGAATTGTTGATGATGCAGCCTCCACCCGCGGCTTTCATTGGCTCGATGGCATAGCGCGTGCCAAGAATAACGCTAGACAGCAACAGATGTACTCCGTAATCGATGTGCTCTTGGGTAAGTTGATCTAGCGGTGCGCCTACTGGTCCCCCAGCGTTATTAAACAGAACATCCAATTTGCCGTGTTGGGCTGTTGTGAACTCGACGGCCTTGGCAATATCAGCCTCTTGCGTTACATCAGACTCGCAAAAACTCACAGCTGCTCCGAGTCGATCTGCTAATGCGCCGCCTTTCTCTACCGATCGGCCGCTAATGACCACGGTTGCGCCTTCAGCGGCGAATAGTTGTGCTGTTGCTGCGCCGATACCACTGGTACCGCCGGTAATAAGTGCGACTTTTCCTGCAAGGCGATCAGACATGTTGTTTCCTCTGTGCTGTAATTTTTGTAGGCGGCTCTATCTTAGCGCGTAGCTGTTGACTTTCTAGTTGCTCAATACGGGCACTAAGTGCACGCTAAGGGCCTTCGTTAATCTGGTAAATGCCTCACATCAAGCGAAGTTGATGTTAAAGGCACGAGGCAAAATGAGTTCGACAGGAGGGAGCTTGAGTTCAATGCGAGTAGGTTTAGGTAGCAAGTTGGCCTACGGATTTGGTTCCATAGCGTTTGGGGTGAAAAACAACGGCTTTGACTATTTTTTGCTGTTTTTTTATAGCCAAGTCATGGGCGTGAGTGCCTCGCTGGTCAGTATGGCATTGGCGATTGCACTCGCATTTGATGCCATTAGCGATCCGCTGATTGGCTTCTTTTCTGATAACACGCGGACTCGATGGGGGCGTCGTCACCCTTATATGTATGGTGCAGCGGTGCCGGTGACCGTGTGTTACTTTTTCCTATGGAATCCGCCCAGTCAGCTCAGCGGAGACGAGCTCTTTCCATTCTTGGTGGCTATTTCTATTTTAGTGCGAACGCTGATTACCGTGTACGAGATCCCAAGCTCTGCCTTAGTCGCTGAAATGACCGATGACTATGATGAACGGACCTCGTTGTTGAGCTATCGTTATTTTTTCGGTTGGTCTGGCGGCACGATAATGGCCACCGTAGCAACCTTAGTGTTGCTGGTGCCCACGGCTCAGATCAGTGACGGTATGTTTAATGTGGCGGGTTATCAGCAGATGGGCTTTGTCGCAGCAGGATTTATTTTTGTNGCCATTACGGTATCTGCACTGGGCACGCACGGACTCATTCCGAATCTAAAAACACCACCGCCCAAGCGAGCGTTATCTATTCGCGGCATTTTTCGGGAAATATTCGACACCTTAGCGACGCGTTCCTTCGCGGCGCTGTTTTTATCGGCCATGTGCGGTGCTGTCGCCACCGGCATGGTGGCCTCACTCGCCTATCTCTTATACACCTTTATGTGGGGATTTACGTCTCAGCAAATAGGCATCATATCCGCCAGCGTAGTCATATCTGCGGTATTGGCGCTGCTGATCTCCCCAGTAATCTCTAAAAAACTAGGCAANAAGCGCGGTGCCATAGCGGTAGGCGTATTGGCGTTTACCGTCAACCCAGCCCCTATTGTGTTGCGTTTGCTCGACCTGATGCCAGAAAATGGCGACCCCATATTGTTCCCACTCTACCTAGGGATAATCGTGGTTGATGTTGCCCTCATCATTGTTTATCAGACATTGGGCTCTTCGATGATCGCCGATTTAGTAGAGGACGCGGAAGTCAGAACAAATAAGCGCAGCGAGGGTGTATTTTTCGCTTCGGTGACGTTCATCCGCAAGACGACGCAAGGCATAGGCGTGGTCGCTGCGGGGCTGCTGCTGANCTACAGTGAATTTCCAGAAGGCGCGACTCCGGACCAGGTGCCGGTATCCGTGGTGCACGATCTCGCAACGATTTATGTACCGCTCGTGATCTTGCTTTGGTCGCTTATGATCCTTTGCATTTCTATGTACCAAGTTGATCGAACTACGCATGAGGAAAATTTGCAGTCTTTAGGCCGGGGATAACCAACACACGGGGTGAATGTTCTTCCGGGTCTGGGGATTAAGTGCCGAGGCTTTTTACCGCCTTGCCAATTTCGCGTAGTTATCGGTAAGCTCAGCGCGAGGTTGAGGAAGAGGCGGAGTCACGTGGTTTATAAAAAAATTGTTCTGTTTATATTATTGCAGGGCGCGTTGCTTGTTGGAGTTTTGGGTGCGCCAGTTGTTGCAGCGCTTGAGTTAGGTGATCGCGTCGATAATTTTCGCTTGATGGATCACATCGGTGGCTCCAGCGAGTTGCACTATTATGCGGATGTTAAGGCCGTGGCCATTATGGCGCATACGAGCCGTTGTGAGCAGGTGGCTCGCAATGCGCAAGTCTTGCAAGCACTGCAAACAGGGTTGGCGGATAACGACCTGCACGTGATGGCGATCAATTCTGATCTGCTGGATCGCCGTGACGATATTCTCACCGCTAATGCGGCCTCCGCTTTGCAGACGCCGATATTGATGGATACCACGCAGATTGTTGGTGAATCTTTGGGTTTGACGAAAGCCGCCGAGGTTTTGGTTATTGACCCCGACGGCTGGCGCCTCGTTTATCGTGGCGAGATGATCGGCGCGCAAAAGGTCATAGAAAAACTCGCCGGTGTAGAGACGAGTAACCCTGCAGGCGCTCAGCGGTTAGCCGCATCCTCAAGTGGCGCCTCGAACTGCACCATTGATTACCCAGAGTTAGCTGATCGGTCGAAGCACGCGAATATCTCCTATGCCGAAACGATCGCGCCGATGTTGGCCGAGAATTGCGTTAGTTGTCACAGAGAAGGCGGTATCGGTCCGTGGGCCATGAGCGATTACAATATGGTTCGGGGTTTCGCGCCTATGATTCGAGAGGTGGTGCGTACGCAGAGAATGCCGCCTTGGCATGCGGACCCTCATGTTGGCCGTTTCAGTAATAATCGCAGTCTTAGCGACGAAGAAATTAGAACACTTGTGCATTGGATTGAAGCTGGGGCTCCTAGGGGCGACGGTACGGATTTACTCGCGGCGATGAAGCGCTACTGGCCGCAGTGGGTGATGGGTGAACCAGATGTGATTATCGATATTCCGCCGGAACAGGTGCCGGCTACCGGCGTCGTGGATTACAAATACAAGATGGTGCAAAACCCCATGAGCGAAGATGCATGGGTCAAGGCGGTAGAAATTATTCCGGGCGACCGTGCAGTTTTACATCATGTGATTACGACTTTCGGGGAATTGGAAACCGAAGGCCGCCGGGCGGGGCGTTTAAAACGTGGTACTGGCGGAGGTTTAGGCGGCTATGTGCCTGGAGATGAGGGCGATCTCTTTCCGGCCAAAACCGGTGTGTTGTTGCCTGCTAACGCTACTATTGAGTTCCAGATGCACTACACCACAGCCGGCCGAGCGACAACAGATGCCTCTCAAATTGGCCTCTACTTGCATAAAGACAAGCCAGAGCATGAGCTTAAATCGCTGATCCTGCTGAATCCGCGGATTAATATACCGGCGGGCGCAGATAATCACAGCGATATGGCGCAACGTGTCATCGACAGAGATATTATGGTTTACAGTTTACTGCCCCATGCGCACTATCGCGGCAAGGCCTCGGAGTTTGTGGCGCACTATCCCGATGGGCGTGAAGAGAAACTCTTATCAGTACCACGCTATGATTTTAATTGGCAAACCACTTATACATTAGAGCAGCCTAAGCGGTTACCTGCTGGTACCCGTATCGTCCATCGGACATGGTGGGATAACTCCGTACGCAATCCAGCCAACCCGGATGCGAGCCGCAGTGTGCCTTGGGGCGAGCAATCGTTTGATGAAATGCTGTTTGGTGCCATCCGCTATCGCGAGCTTGATACGGTGGCAGCGATTGGTCCGACAGTGGGCGAGGATTAGACCGCGCAAAACCTGCTGAACGATAGGGTAAGCGGCGCGACGCTCACCCTATTTGCGCAACTACCAGTTAGCGGTTTCGTTTAATACGAGATCGGCTGCCTCTTCTAAAGCCGCTGTTCGCTCGGTCCAGCTCTTGCCACCTGTGTTAAGGCCAATAGTGTTTACGCCNGCATCACGGAAGGCACGTAGCCGCGCGCGAACCATTTCCTCGGTACCGATAAAATTGGTCAACAGCACCATCTCGTCTGGTACTCGTGCAATGGCCTGATCTCGCTTGCCCTCGATCCACAAGCTCTGCACGGCTTTGGCGTCATCCTCATAACCNGCGCGGCAGTAGGCGTCGTTGTAGAAATTGGTTTTTGCGGAGCCCATAGCACCGAGGGTAAATGCCATAGCGGGTTTTCGGTCGGCAACTAAACGCTCGACGTCGTCGCTGACTTCGAAGTAACCGCCAGTATGAATATCAATATCTTTCAGACTGCGGCCAGCCCGTTTGGCGCCAGCTGCTAGATCGTCCAAAAATACATGTCCGGCCTCTGGCATAAAGCAGGTGCCAAGCCAGCCGTCTGCAACCTCGCCAGTCATCTGCAGTGACTTAGGCCCTAATGTCGCCAGGTATATAGGCAGGTTGGGGCGTGGTGGCTGCGACAGACGAATCGGTTTGCCTTCGCCGCCTGGTCTGGGCAGAACATAATGCTCGCCCTCGTACTGAAGTTTTTCTCCGCTTAGACCTAAACGCAGTATGTCGACGCATTCGCGCAGACGTGAAAGTGGTTTAGCGAATTGCGCACCGTGCAGGCCCTCTACAACCTGCGGCCCGCTGACCCCAAGGCCGAGATTAAAGCGGCCTTTAGAGACCGTATCTAAGCTTTGCGCCGTCATTGCGATCATTGACGGTACGCGCGAACTAATCTGCATGATACCAGTGCCCAACCGCAGGTTTTCGGTCTTCGCGGCCAAATAGGCTAGAGGGACAATAGCGTCCATGCCCCATGCTTCGGCAGACCAAGCTTCGTGAACACCCATGCGGTCAGCCGCCTGCGTGTACTCAACTAATTGATTCCACTCTTCGCCATTGTAATAAGCGGAACCGATAGAAATTGATATGCGCAAGATACTCTCCCTGATGCGTTGGCTATTGACCCAACATCGCGTGTACAACGTCCTTTGTCAACGCTTGTCAGAGTGCCTAGAATCAGGGTCTGAATTAAAACCTATGTTCAAAGGAGGGGATCTAGTGGCAGGATTGAAAATGGGCGCTCGGTTAAAGAGCACAGTATGTGAAGGTGAGATCATGGTAGTGATGGCGCCCGATGCCGAGTTGGCAATGACGTGTGGTGGCGCGGCTATGGTAGATGCCGGCGAAGCAGTTTCCCCAAGTGGCGACGTGCATCCGGATCATGCAGTGGGTGTTGCCATGGGTAAACGCTACATTGACGAAGCTGAAACTCTAGAAGTTCTGTGTGTCAAAAGCGGCGACGGCAGTTTGGCCGCGAACGGTTCGCTGTTGTTGCAGAAGGATACAAAAAAGCTCCCGAAAACTGATTAGGCGCACGCATGAACGTAATGATGTTACTGGAAATGGCCAGTGCGGCTTTTCCTGAGCGCCCGGCATTTACTGACGGAAGCAACGGTGCCAGCTTTACTTACCAACAGTTGTTTGACGCGGCGCGCCAACGAGCCGAGAGCATCCGCGGCAGCGGCGCCCAGCGTTTGGTAAAACTTGATGTAAGTAATCTCGGGACGCCGCTGAGTTTGTTTGCCAGTGCATGGGCAGGTGTGCCCTACGTGCCGTTAAATTACCGGCTGACAGATGCTGAAATTCAAGCTTTGCTGACACGCGTTACGCCGGCCTATCTTGTGACTGATGACGCTCGACTGGGTTCTTTGGGTGCCGTGGCTGATGTGCAGGCTGTAAGTACAGGGAGTTTTTTGGAGGATTCAAACCACCCCGGTGCTACTGACGCAGCTTGGGCGATGGATCCTGAAGAGGTCGCCGTCTTGCTGTTTACCAGCGGTACTACGGGCGAGCCCAAAGCCGCGGTTTTACGTCACAAGCATTTAGTGTCCTACATATTAGGTTCTGTCGAGTTTGCTGGAGCGAGTGAGGAAGATGTTGCACTAGTGTGTGTTCCGCCGTATCACATCGCCGGGATTGCCGCGATCATGAGCTCGGTCTATTCGGGACGGCATGTTGTCCAGCTACCTAATTTTACTGCCGAGGCTTGGATTGAGCTGGCACGTAAGCACAAAGTCAGCACCGCGTTTGTCGTGCCCACGATGCTGGCGCGGATTGTTGAAACTCTCGAGGCAGAGGGNGCTGAAGATTCAGGCCTGCCGCATTTNGCTAGCTTCTCATATGGAGGCGGCAAGATGCCCCTAAGCGTCATCGAAAAAGCCATGACGTTGTTCCCGAATACAGATTTTTCCAACGCCTACGGGCTTACAGAAACCAGTTCTACCATCTGTGTACTTGGGCCTGAGGAACATCGCAAAGCGGCCGCTGCATCCTCTGAAGCAGAGCGTCGGCGTCTGGTGTCGGTAGGCCAGCCGTTACCGGGAGTTGAGATCGAAATTCGTGATGAAGATGGTCAGCAAGTTCCAGCGGGTGAACGCGGCGAGATTTATGTGCGTGGTGAGCAGGTCTCAGGTGAGTATGAGGGTCGAGGATCGGTCACCGATGGCGAGGGCTGGTTCCCGACTCGAGATGCTGGGAGCATGGATGCGGATGGCTATCTGTTTCTTGAGGGTCGTGCGGATGATGTGATTGTGCGTGGGGGCGAGAATCTTTCCCCGGGCGAGATTGAGGATGTTGTGTTGACCCACCCTGCCGTGGCTGATGTGGCGGTAGTTGGTGTTCCCAGTGAGCAATGGGGTGAAGCGGTCGCGGCGGCGGTAGTGGCCAAGGCTGGTGCGACGATCGACATAGCGGACATACAAGAGTTTGTTAAAGAACGATTGCGCAGCTCGCGAGTGCCGGAACTGGTGCAAATCTGGCCTGAATTGCCCTACAACGAAACGGGTAAACTGCTGCGTCGGGTTGTGCGAACCGAGCTCGCGGCGGCTGTGTCTTAGTAGAGCTTGTCGATCAGGCCCATCTTAAGGGCCTGCTGTGCATTGAGAGTAATGCCGGTGAGCGCGAACTTTGCGGTTGCCTGGCGACCAATTCTTCGGGTGATGCTGACCGTTCCTCCTGCGCCCGGGATTAGACCTAGAGCAACCTCAGGCAGTTTGAAATAAGCATCTTCTCGGGCGTATATGCGGGCACAAAATGCTGGCAGTTCAATCCCAGCGCCGATGCATGCGCCTTGAACTTCGACGGTTATGCGCTCGCTTATCTTACTCAGCAATAANGCGGGGCTGCGAGTGGTTCGGGTGAGATGTGCGACTCCGGCATCGTCTACCGCGCCAAATTCAGTCAGATCGCCGCCGGCACTGAATGAGGCGCCTTGGCCGCGCAGGATGACGTGCTGGATGCTTGTGTCGTCGACTGCTAACTGCAAAGCGGTTGATAACTCGTCACGCATTTGTTCGTTATAGGCGTTATGTTTTTCTGGCCGATTAAGGACTATATGCAATTCNCTGCCCGCTCTTTCGAGCTGCACTACCGCGGTTTCGGGTGCGACCTGTATNGCGTTAGATCGCGTTCTTAGCCAAGTCCGAAAACCTGTACTGGACTGAAGTAAACTGTAGGCCATGGACTCGGCCGTCAAGGCCTGTGCGATTTCTGCACTGTGGCTTTGCCGTAATAAGTGACAGAGCGTTGATGCAGCGACAGGTTGCGCATGAATACTCTGCAACAGTTGTTCGAGTTCTTTCTCGCTTGCGACACAATCGAAATGGGACAAAATAGGATTAGACGGAGTGGGGGCAGAATCTGTATGCAGCGCGATCATCGGACAATTAGGTAATAGCGCTAAATCCATGGGTTTGCTTAAGTTGCGGGTATCAACGACGACACAGTTCTGCTCATGCACGACGCTGAGTTCTTCGGCACGCGCCGCTGAAGCGAGAGTCTGCTGCAGTTGTTTTGGAGAATAAATTTTGGCTGAGGCGTCCATAGCTCAATGTTTGTCAGATATGCGCACTACACCTGTACGCGATTTCAATGAATGCGCAGACACATTACTGCAAACGCTGCGCGGATTTCATAGAAATTTGTTAGCGACCAGCTCTGGCTCTGATCTACTTTGGGAGCGCTCGGCTGAGTTAGGCATCGCGCCCCAAGGTCAACGATCTGCTAACGATGCATGCCGTCTCTTGCCTACTCAAGATGGCTATGTCGCGATAAACCTTGCGCGTGCGGAAGATTGGTCGCTGCTGCCGGCTTGGCTTGAGGAAAGTGTTGAGGATTGGTCGCAATTAGCGGAACACGTGGCGCGGCGTACCACCATGCCGCTGCTTGAGCGGGGGCGCCTTATGGGTTTGGCTGTCGCAACGCCAAATGAGGCGATAACACCTAGCGTTGCAGATGAACTCAGCGATGCGCAAATTAAACTGTCCTCAGCACCTATGGTGGTGGATTTATCTGCGCTTTGGGCGGGGCCCCTGTGTTCGCATATATTGCAGCAATGTGGCTTTCGGGTGGTCAAAGTCGAATCAGTCCAGCGGCCCGACGGCGCACGGGAGGGTAGCCCGATTCACTTTAACGCCTTACATNAGGGTAAACGGCTTCGTCGTTTTGATTTTGCCGATGCGAACGATCTGCAAGGTTTGCGCGAATTGTTGGCGAGTGCGGACGTTGTCATTGAGGGATCGCGACCGCGCGCTTTGCGTGCCCTAGGGTTAGATCGTGACAGCCTTATGGGTGGGGCTTGCTCGGCAACCTCGTCACAGTTGTGGCTGTCTCTTACCGCCTACGGTCGCCCGAGACCTTATGGCGATTGGGTTGGCTTCGGTGATGACGTCGCAATTGCTGCCGGGGCCTATGCGCTGACAAACAACAAGCTACCCAGTTTTCTCGGCGATGCCATTGCCGATCCGTTAACGGGTTTAATGGGCGCGTTGATTGTTTTGCACTTGCGTCATTGGCGAGTTTGCGGTCTGGTGGATTTGTCATTATTTCGAGCGGTGAATTTCTGCGTGGATTGGATACTAGACAGTGGTGGCGTGATGGCGAGCCCAACAACATACCCAGCCTTAAGATGCTGATCGTTAACGCCGATCTGGATGGTTGCCGCGTTGATGTTCGTTTTAACCAACGTATTGAGGAAGTAGCGGCTGGATTAAAGCCAAGGCCTGACGAACAGGTAGTAGATGCACAGGGTGGGGCGTTATTACCCGGTTTACATGATCACCATATGCACTTCCTCGCCACCGCCGCTTGGGCGAATTCTGTAGATTGCGGAGGATTGCTTATTTCCGACGCACGATCGTTGCGACAATTGCTGCAGCAGCAGTCGGGAGAGGGTTGGTTGCGCGGGGTTAATTATCATGAATCCGTCGCAGGCGACCTGCTGCGTTGGCAGATAGATGAGTTGATCGACCAGCGGCCGGTGCGGATTCAGCATCGTAGTGGCAAGGTGTGGATGCTGAATTCTGCAGCCGTCGAACGTATCAACCTGCAAGCGTTCGCCAATCAGCAAGGTGTCGAAGTAGATGCTCAAGGTGTGGTCACCGGTCGTTTGTTTCGACTTGATGATTGGCTGCGCGAACAGCTTGCCAGTGATCTTGTTACTGATGTTAAAGCGCTGTCCGATGAGCTATCCAGTTATGGGATTACCGGTTTTACTGATACCTCAGCAACCAATACCGACACTACTGCGGCTCTCTTTGCTGATTGGCGTAGCCAGGGAATTCTGCGGCAGCGAGCATTGCTAATGGGAGGTGACCAATTACGCGATGGCCCGTTGAAAATCATCCTTGATGAAGATGCGTTGCCGCCATTACCGGATTTGATTGCGCGTTTAGGGCGGGCTAGAGCGGCGGGACGTTCGTTTGCTTTTCACTGTGTTTCGCATGTTGAGCTTTTGTATGCGCTGAGCGCATTGGATGCAGTTAAGACGGATCACCGTGATCGGATTGAGCACGCGGCGGTTGTATTTGACGAGGCCCTTCCAATGTTGCGCGAAAGTGGCGTTTCGGTGGTTACCCAACCCGGATTTTTATGGCAGCGGGGCGCGCGTTACCTTCAGGATATCAACGACCGTGAAGTTAACTATCTTTATCGGCACGCTGGGATCGCGGCGGCCGGTATAAATGTTGTGGTGAGCAGCGATGCCCCCTACGGGCCACTGAATCCATGGCAGGTCCTGCATACGGCGACTGATCGGACTACGCGGGAGGGTGTGATTATTGGTGCCGGTGAGTGTGTAGACGTTGAGACGGCGCTCACGGGCTACTTGCGTCACCCTCAGTGCCTTACGCAGCCGCCTCGCAGGATCACGGTTGGTGTTGCGGCGGATATCTGTGTACTCAAAAAGCCGTGGCGCGAGGCCGTGAAAAACGTGCTCGACGTGGCTGTGCTTGCGACGGTCTGTGACGGTGAACTGATCTATCAAGCGGCCGACCCACGACCAACGGTAGGAATTTAACCCTGATCTGTCACGAAGAGTCGCGACGGGGCGCAACATTCTCGGCGGTGCGCCTTAGGGCCGCGACCGCCATATAACTGTCCAAATACCGCACGAGTGAGGCTTGAACGGCCCGATGGGTTCTAATCGGGCAAGCCCAATACGCGTTTGGCGATTATGTTCTGCTGCACTTCGTTCGTGCCGCCGTAAATCGTCACTGCGCGGTCGCGCAACCAACTGCGCGTGGATTCCAATTCGTCCGCGCTGAATTCGTTGCTTTCCCAAACCAGCCCCGCAGTGCCACGCAATCGCGACTTCAGTTCCGAGCCGGATCGAGACAANGAAGATCCNACCAGTTTGAAGATGGATGTGGCCGCGCCCGGTGCGCCGGTGGATTTACTCTCTTCGACNACGCGGCGGGTGGTNAGAGCCAGAGCTCGTTCCGCCATAACCTGATCTAAGACCCCTTCGCGGCNGGCATCGTCGGCAATACGTCCGTGAGCATCCGCCCCNATATATTTCTTTGCAATTTCAGCGTAAGGNTTNGCCTTTGGTTTGNCCGCTGCTTTTTTCTTATCGCCATCCTTTGGCTTGCTGCGNGNTGTCGCGTTGCGCTCATATTGTAAGANCCGCTTGCCCACGCTCCAGCCTTTATTNAACTCGCCGATNAGGTCCTCGCGTTTGGCGACCGCGTTATCAAAAAAAGTCTCGCAGAATGGTGACGAGCCCGATATCAGTTTAATAGGCTTAACGGTTACGCCAGGCTGGTCCATAGACAACAGGACGAAGCTGATGCCTTCGTGCTTTGGCGCGTTAGGATCGGTTCTCACAAGGGCGAACATCCAGTTGGCGTATTGTGCCCCACTGGTCCAGATTTTCTGGCCGTTAATAATAAATTCGTCGCCGTCTAGCACGGCCTTGGTTTGCAACCCGGCGAGGTCTGATCCAGCGCCGGGTTCGGAGTAACCTTGGCACCACTGAGCTTCGCCAGTGACAATGCGCGGGATGTGGCGCTGGCGCTGTTCTTCGGTTCCCATCTCTAAAATAGTCGGCCCAATCATGGCCAAGCCCATGCCAGTGGCTGGTGGAATGGCTTTAATACGTGCCATTTCCTCTGCCAGAACTTGATGTTGCTCGCGGCTCAATCCACCCCCGCCATACTGGGTAGGCCACGCAGGTGCAGTCCAGCCTCTAACAGCAGCCCGATCTCGCCATTCCAGCGCCTCGTCGGTCTGGTAAAGCTCGTAAGCGTCCTCGAAATGAACAGCGCCTATGCGCATGCTCTTTGGGCAGTTGCTTTCGAGCCAGTCGCGGGATTCTTCTCTAAATGCCTGCAAGTTCATTTATCGACCTCTTGTTATCAAAAGTGGATTTATGCGCCGGTTCGAATTATGCGTCATCACAAGTACCGTGCTTAATAATTTGCCTATCAGTGGCGGGTTTTATTGAATCGTCTAAAAGCTGTCTAGTTTAGGCGCACACGTTCGCTCTGACCATAAAAGCTTTTACCGCATTGCGCAGCCGGTTCGATTTGTGTTCGATGTGCAGTGTTTCTGGCAAATAAGTCGGTGGATCAGACACGAGATTGCGAATACGTAAGCTGCAATCTAAATTGCGACAGATATGGTTGCCGATAAAACGCCGTCCATCACTACCATTGACCGTGGTGCTGAACAGCGCAGTGCCGCGACTGCGATAAACGTGATGACACCATGAACACATATGGGTCCTTGGGCGCGAGGTCGTATTTATGCTGCGACGCAGACGCATACCTTTGAGGCCTGCGCTGTCTGCAAAGACGACATAACCAACGTGACCTGCAGTGTGTAGCCAGCCAAAGTAATCCAATACGCCCCAATCAACGTGGGTAAGGTCCGGCAGCGCCAAAGCTGTTGCCGAACATTCTGGGAACAATTGTCGGATTTGTGATTCGCTCAGAGATTGCAAATACGTAAAGCGCCTTATTGGTTCAGCATCAGTATAGCGATGCGGTTTAGGTTTTGTTGGTTCGGGTTGGGAAAGAATAATTATATAACCGTTTGTTTTTCCGATATGTCAGGCGCGCTTGCTATCTTGCTGTATGCTTTCTAGCCAACACCAAGCTTAGATAATGGGAGAGCAAATGAGCGATTTACCAAGCACTGGTCGTCAACTGCGTACCGAGGTTACGTCGGCGGGCGAGCTTAAGCTGAATCTTGTTGACGTTCCAACCGCGGCTCCGAAGCCCGAGCAAGTTGTTGTTCGGGTTGAGGCGTCACCAATAAATCCCTCAGATTTGGGATTACTGTTGGGTATGGCCGACGTAACCACTGCGACACAGGTTGGCAGTGATGAAAATCCAGCGATCACAGCAGAAGTACCGAGCGGAATCCTGCCGCATCTGAAGGCGCGCTGGGATGAGTCCATGCCGGTTGGAAATGAGGGCGGTGGCGTGGTTGTTGCTGCGGGAGACAGTCCGGCAGCTCAGGCCTTGCTTGGCAAAACAGTAGGGGTGCTCGGTGGCGCAATGTACGGGGAGTACCGGACTTTACATGTCAGTCAGTGTCTCGCGATGCATGAGGGCGTAACTCCGCGCGAGAGTGCGTCATGCTTTGTCAATCCGCTTACCGCATTAGGCATGGTTGAGACTATGCAGCATGAGGGCTTCAATGCGCTGATCCATACCGCTGCGGCGTCGAATCTCGGACAGATGCTTCAGAAGATCTGTCTCAACGATGGCGTGGCACTAGTGAACATTGTGCGTAAGCCGGAGCAGGCCGAACTGCTACGCAGTATCGGCGCCAGTCACGTTTGCGATTCTAGTCAGGAGTCTTTTGTCGCAGACCTCACCGCGGCAATCGCAGAGACGGGTGCGTATATGGCGTTCGATGCAACCGGTGGTGGTGAACTTGCCAATCAAATTTTGATCGCGATGGAAGCGGCAGCAAATCAGACGGCTACAGAATACAGTCGCTATGGGTCGAATCAGGACAAGCAAGTTCCAGCGGGTGAACACGGCGAGATTTATGTGCGTGGTGA
>PAFJ01000010.1 GCA_002704325.1 Gammaproteobacteria bacterium
CTAGTTTCAACACGGCCGGTCGAACAGATCCAGAAATCGTCGCGGGCATGCCGATCGTCCTGACAACAAAGGTCGACGAGGCTAAACAAGCCATTGCCAAGCAGCTAACCGTATACGGACAGTTGCCCAGTTACCGCGCTATGTTGGATCGAGAGGGCGCAGCAGGACCGGCTGATATAGCGATTGTTGGTGATGAAAATCAGCTGCGTGGTCAAATAAAGCGGTTTGAAGATATGGGCGTGTCGGACTTCAACGCTGCGATAATGGACGTCGAAGACGGAGCTTATGACCGCACTCTGGAATTTCTTGGCAGTCTTAAAGGGCGGTAGCCGTGGCCTAGTAATGAGGCGGCGGTGGCTCGGTGACTGGGTTGTCCTTCGCTTGGGCCGACTTCAGGTGCTCAATCAACTGTTGCTGACGCTTTTCTAATTGATCCAAGCGGTTTTGTTGCGCCACTAAGGCGTCGTTCAGCCTGGCAATGGTTTCGTCCTGAAATTCCAATCGGCTTTCCAACTCGCTGATGCGTTGTGAGTCGTCGGTCAAGGTGATTTCCTAGTTGATAAGGTAGGGGCTTTTTATTGCGATGTGTGAACGTCGGCGAAGCTGGCTAATCCTGGAGAATCCAGGCCACGAGCGCGACGGCCTTGATAATCGGGGTCGATTAAGCGTTGGGGATGCACGCCGTCCACATAGCCCATAAACCCCGGTTCAATGGTGTTGTAGCCCAAGAGTTCTTGAACTCGATTACTGTATTGGCCCGCAGTAGCTGGGGGTACTGCCAGTGTCATATTTTCGATTTGCCGGAGCCCGGGCATGCAGTATTGGGGGGTAATGGCTAAACGATCTGTAGTGGCGCAATTAGCACCCCCGCGATGGAGCAAAGTACCCAGAAATACCACCACCGAACCCGCGGGCATGATGATTTGACGGATTTCATCAGGTTTTGCTTGTCGGTCTTCGGGCCAACGATGGCTGCCCGGCACGACCTCAGTAGCGCCATTATCGTTAGTGAAGTCGTCGAGTGCCCAAATGGTGCTGACCCCGAAGTGTGCTCTAGGTCGTGGGAACGGCAAGTTGCCCGCGTTGTCATCTATGTGCATCGGCTGAGGCGTTTCACCGGGGTGGACGTTAATAGCAAGCGCAGCCGAAAGCAGGTAATCCACGGGCAGCAGGTGATCCAAAATTGCTAGCACGTCAGGGTGTTCGATAATTTTAGCGATGCTCGGCGCTTTGCTCAGTAGTGCGTAGACTCGCTCGCTGTATAGACCTTCAAAATCATTGCGGCCCGGGTGCAGTCCTTGCAGATAAGGCGCCAGCTCGGCCTTGATCGTATTGATCAAAGTATGGTTTATGGCGTTAGGCAAAATGCTAAAACCATCGGTCTCTATGCGCTTTAGGTGCTGGGTCAGATACTGTCGGTTGGCTCTTGCCATAGTATTTGTCTGCAAAATGATGCAAAGATAGTACGTGAAATTTACGCAAGTAGAAGGGGGAACCATGTTGCGCGATCTAACAGATAAGGTGGCTTGGGTTACTGGTGCTGGCACAGGTATTGGCGAGGGCGGTGCGGTGGCTTTGGCTGAGGCGGGTATGCATGTGGTGTTGTCGGGACGTCGCGAAGACAAATTGCAGCAGGTAGCAGAGCGCTGCAGCGGGCGCGCCTCTATTGAAGTGCTGGATGTGGCCGACCAAACCGCAGTCAGTGCGGTAGCAGAGCGGATCATCGAAAAATTTGGCCGCATCGACGTACTGTTAGCCAGTGCGGGAATCAATGTTAAAGACCGCAACTGGCATAACCTCAGTGTTGCCGATTGGGATTCGGTTATCCGTATTGATCTAGACGGTGCGTTCTACTGTTGCAAGGCCGTCTTACCCACCATGAAGGCACAGCGCGAAGGTTTGATTATCAATATTTCGTCTTGGGCGGGTAAGCACGTTAGCGTTGTTACAGGCCCTGCCTATACGGCCGCGAAACATGCGATGAACGCTATGAACGAAAGCATCAATATGGAAGCCTGCAGTTACGGAGTGCGCGCCTGTGCCATGTGCCCGGGTGAAGTGGCAACGCCGATTTTAGATAATCGGCCGATTCCGGTACCGGATGAGGAACGAGCGCGCATGGTACAGGCCGAGGACTGTGGCGAGGTGATCCGTTTTTTAGCCCAGTTACCTAATCATGTGTGCATTAACGACCTGACCATCAGTCCCACCTGGAATCGGGGCTATGTGGCTGGTGCTAGGGCGCAAATTCCTCAGCCCGATTAAGCCGCTTTTTTGTTAAGTGCAGAAATTGCCGGCAGCAGCTCGTCAACCATAAAACGGGTTTGCGCAAGCATATCTTCGGTGCCTGAAGCGATGGGTCGAAGCACAAACTTGTGCACGCCGGCGGCGTGGAAGTCGTGGACTAGTGCCATCATGTCATCGATGCCGCCAATGGCGCTATAGGCAGCGGGGTCTTTTCCCAAGCGTTTCTGAAATTGTTCCTTATAGCGCTCCACTAGCGGTTCGTCATGGCGACCAAAGCGAAAGCCGAAGCCAGCACCAAAGTGATCATCGTCTATTTTACGGTCCAGTTCGGCTGCTCGTTGTTTAATTGCNGCAATAACCGGCGCGACTTCGGCTGCGGATTCGATGCCTGCTTGCCAGCCTGTACCCCAGCGTGCGGTGCGCTCGATAGCCGCCGCCGCGGAGCCGCCNACCCACAGTGGCAAAGGCGACTGGACCGGTTTTGGTGCAATAGTCGCGTCGTCCAACTGGTAGTAGTCGCCTTTAAAGCTGACCCTATCCTCGGACCACAGGCGGGCCATGATTTCTAGGCCTTCATCGGTGCGCTTGCCGCGTCCCTTGGTGGGCGTACCGGTAGCCACATAGTCTCTTGATTGCGCACTGCCCACTCCGAATGCGGGCAGCAAACGGCCATTAGACAAATAATCGATGGTGGCACAGGCCTTAGCCATAACAATTGGGTCCCGTAGCCCAAGACTGGCAACGTTCATACCGAATTTGAGACGCTTGCTGCCGCCGGCAAGTGCCGCCATAACGCTCATAGTTTCTAGATTGGGTGCGCGCTCGATGATGCGATCGCTTTGCCAAATCGAGTCAACGCCACCGTTGTCGCAAAGATCCACCCAACGCCAGAAGCCGTCCGCGTCATCGAAGGTGAAATTCGCTATACCAATGCCTGCGCCAATGCCCATAGCCTCTCCCGAATTTTGATTTTGATGCGTGCGGCAGATTATCGGCGATTCGGTGGGTTGCGCAATCCATCATCTAAGANTTGGCGGTGTGTTGGCACGATNATGNTGTGGGNTGGGGTTGCTGAGCGCTNNCCGGCCATAATGTATATTGCGTGCTGCTGANATAAANGCCGGGGCNNAGAAAAGCNAATAGTCTCTCGGCTGNGCNCGNTTATTCGCGTTTAAGCGTGGGGAGTGAATTTGTCTGATTTGTGCTATCTGGTTGCTGATATTGGCGCCACTCATGCCCGGTTTCAGTGTTGTGAATTAAATGCTGAGGGTATGCCCTCTTTGCTCGGTGAACCGCTGATACTGTCAACTACTAACTACTCGACGGCAGCCGCATTGACGACTGCGGTCGATGCGCACTGGCCTCAGCGAGTATTTGCTGGTGCTCTGATTGCAGTGGCCGGACCGGTAGATTTAATAACGGGCGATGTGACCGTGCTAAATACCGGTTTGCTGTTACCGCGTGAGGTGCTTGAGAGCGACTTTGGCTGTTCCGTGCTTTGTGTGAACGACTTTTACGCTCAGGCCCATGCGGTACCCTACTTGCACGATATGCTCACCCTGCCCAGTAAATCCGCACAAGCTGAACTGTCGGAAGCGGTCAATTCTCAGCCGAAAGCCCTCTTGGGTCCCGGCACTGGTTTGGGCATGGCGGCGTTAATCCCGGAACCGGCAAACCAATGGCGCGTATTGGCGTCTGAGGGCGGCCATGCAGACTTAGCGACCGGTAGTTTTTTAGAGGCAGAACTGTGGTCGGTGCTCGCTCAGGAACATGCACATGTCTGTTGGGAGACAGTGCTTAGTGGGCCTGGCTTGGTTAATTTATATCGAGCGGTCAGTAGCATTTGGGGCAGTAAGCCGGAGGCTCTCTCGCCAGCGGATATTGCTGCCGCTGGTATGGCCATGTCCGATCCAGTGTGTCATCAGACTTTGGAGACCTTTGCTGGCCTGCTGGGGTCAGCTGCGGCTAACTTTGCGCTCACTATAGGCGCTCGCGGCGGGGTGTATCTGGGAGGGGGGCTGGTGGCAAAGCTGTCGGGCTTTCTTGAGGCCAGCCCGCTGCGCCGGCGCTTTGATGAGCGGGGTGATCTTTCTACCTATATTCAAGCAATTCCCCTGCACTTGATTACCCAACCTGAACCAGGATTGCTGGGAGCAAGCTATTGTCTGGCTAATTCGATCCGTCAGTCATCGCTCTGACTTCGGCCTCGCTGCTGAATCTGCGCGCGTCGGGCGGCGACTTTTTCTGCTCGAACTTCGGTTTTTGCGTGTTCTCGATTGGCCTTGCGTTCTGTGGCCAAGCCCTCGGTAAGGGAAGTGTGCCAACCCGCATCCATGATGTGACGCATCGCGTTGCGGGTGACGGGTTCGGTGGAAACAATGTCCTTAGCCAGTTGCTCGGCCGTGGCCAAAAGTTCGTCAGCAGCCACCACTCGGTTAACTAAACCCCAAGCGCAGGCGGTTTGTGCGTCTAAAAAGTTGCCGGTAAGACTCAGCTCTTTCGCGCGGTTGATGCCGATTAATCTCGGTAGGCGCTGAGATAAACCCCAGCCGGGCACGACACCGACCCGCGCATGGGTATCGGCAAATTTGGCGTTTTCGCTGGCAATCATAAAGTCGCACATTAGTGCCAGTTCGAAACCGCCGGTTATGGCGTAGCCATTGATCGCTCCGATAATGGGTTTGTTGACCTGTAGCATTGCCTTACCTAGGTCTTTGTTAACGGCGGCGTCGGCTGGAGTTTCGCCTCCGAGTTCTTTTAAGTCCAAGCCGACTGTGAATGCTCTGCCCTTGCCAGTGAAAATGATGACCTCGGTGGCGCTGTCTTCAGCAAGATCGGCAAATATCTCGGTCAAGCAGTTGCGCAAGCCCGCNGACAAAGCGTTCAAGGCCTCCGGCCGGTTCATAGTTACGGTAGTAACCCCCGCTTGAGTGCTGGTTAAAACCAAATCTGTTGCCGCTGTCATAACTCACCCCTCCGATGTATCCAGAGTGAGTATAGAACGCGCGCTGGCTGGGTGTTAGTGCTGAATCAACCGGAGCGAAAACAGCAGCGGTTGAACTGTTGTCAGTGTGGGGATTAAATGGCGGATAGTTTTTCAAGACGGCAAAATTAAGTGCAATCAGAACTCACGCCCTCCGGGGGCGCTGCTGCGCGCAGGTCGCGCAGGGCGCTTGGTAACTCAGTAGTCCTACTCTTTATGGCGTTGCTTATGCAAGGCTGTGCTTCGTTGGTCGGCTCTGTAACGCAGAATTTTGCCAGCGATTTGGGTGCAGCGATTCTGAACAGTGATGATCCGCATATGGTCCGCGATGGCGCACCGGCGTATTTGATTCTGATTGATTCTTTACTTGCCGGGAATGACCAGAACCCGGGCCTGTTAGAACAGTCCGCGGAGTTGCATTCAGCCTACGCCGGAGCTTTTGTGGCAGAACCAGAACGCGCCAAAAAGCTCCATTTAAAAGCCAAGACGCAGATCCTGCAGGCCGCGTGCCTGAGCCTGACAGATGGCTGCGATTTGGATCAACGCCCTTACGCCGATTTCGCGGATTGGGTGACGGGGCAACAACCGGCCCAGGTACCGCTTCTTTATAATCTGGCAAGTATTTGGGCAGGATGGATCCAAGCTAATAGCGACGACTTTATGGCCATCGCCGAATTGGGTCGGGTCAAGGCGTTGATGCAACGGGTAGTCGAACTAGACGGCGCCTATGCTAATGGCAATGCCCACCTGTATATGGGTGTGTTTGAAACCTTGGTGCCGCCGGGGATGGGTGGGCGTCCAGAAATTGGACGCCAGCACTTCGAACAGGCGTTGGACATTTCTGGCGGCCGCAATCTGATGGTCAAGGTCATGTACGCGGATCAATATGCGCGCTTGCTATTTGAGCGTAAACTGCACGACGAGTTGCTACTGGAAGTGCTGGACGCTGATGCCAAGGCACCCGGACTCACCTTAATGAATACCGTGGCGAAAGAACGCGCCCGCCGTTTACTGGATACTGCTGATGATTATTTTTAACCGCCCGTGGCTTGTCCGTCTGCTACTTTGCGGCGCGCTCATACCTCTGTCCTCGACACAGGCTGTAACGATTAAAATTGCTACGTTATCGCCGGAAGGCACGGCTTGGATGAAAATGTTGCGACAGGCGGCTGCAAATATAGAACAGCGTACCGAAAGCGAGGTTAAGTTTAAAATCTATCCCGGTGGGGTGATGGGTGATGACAAGGCNGTGTTGCGGAAGTTACGCATTGGGCAACTGCATGGCGCGGCACTGACCTCTGGTGGCGTTATGCAGCCTTATCCGGACATCGTTTTGTACAACCTGCCGCTGACTTTCCGCAGTGCCGCCGAAGTGGATTACGTGCGTGAGCGCATGGATGCCAAGCTCATGGCTGGTCTGGCTGAGCAGAAATTTATTGGCTTCGGAGTAGCAGAAGTCGGCTTTGCCTACCCAATGATGCAAAAAGCGGTGACTTCGGTTGCTGAGTTTCAGGATCTACGGGTCTGGGCCCCGGATAATGATCCGGGAGCGATGAAAGCCTACAGCTCCTTTAACGTGACACCGATTCCGTTGCCGATAGCCGATGTGCTGACGGGTCTGCAGACGGGCCTGATTAACACCATTGGATCACCGCCCATTGGTGCCATTGCGTTGCAGTGGCACACCCAGATCAGCCATACCCTGAATCTGCCGCTTTTGTATGTGTACGGGTCTTTCGTAATTACCGACCGAATGTTTAAGCGGCTCAATGCTGAACAGCAGCAAATCGTCACTGAAGAGCTGTCTGCGGCGGTTAAGTCGGTGGACCGCGTGTCGCGTAAAGATAACGAAAGCGCCGCCGCTGCCTTGCTAAAGCAAGGTATTGTTGCGCTTGAACCCTCGGCTGAAGCGGCAGCGGAATGGTTTGCTTTAGCAGCTGAAGCGAACGCTAAGTTGATCGATGAAGGCTACGTTTCGCGAGCGATTTATGACGAAATGATGCAGCACCTTAGTGACTACCGTGCCGCTATTGGTTCCGATTAATTCCACCATAGCCTTTTTAAAGCGGTGCGAAGATGCACTGCTGGTGTTGTTGCTACTGGGCATGATAAGCATGGCAGCGGGGCAGGTGTTGTTGCGCAATTTTTTCGACGGCGGCGTTTATTGGGGCGACAGCGCGGTGCGCGTCATGGTGCTATGGGTAACCATGCTGGGGGCTATGGTGGCATCCCGGGACGATAGCCATATTCGCATCGACCTCGTTGGGCGCTTTCTTCAAGAGCTAAAAAAGCCGCTTCTGGAATCGATGGTGGCGCGTATCAATTATGGCTTCACCTGTCTGATATTGGTGCTGTTTTGTTGGGCCAGCGGCCATTTCGTGTACTACGAGTACGTTGACCAAAGCATTGCTTTTGCCAACGTGCCAGCTTGGCTGTGCGAAGCGGTCATGCCCTTGGGTTCTGGAATCATGGCACTACGCTACGCGTTGCATACGGTCAAATGGCGATGATTTGGGCTGGTGTTATTGTAATTTTGATTATGGCTGGGCTGGGAGCGCCGNTATTTGCGGTGTTGTTGGCGGCCTCTATGTTGGGGTTTTACAGCGCCGATATAGATCTCGCCATCGTCGCCATCGAGCTCTACAGAATTGTCGACACGCCACTGTTGGTGGCGTTGCCGCTATTTACGTTTAGTGGCTACTTGCTGAGCGAGGCCAATACCTCAACACGGCTGGTCAATTTGATGCAGAGCCTGTTCGGCTTTTTACCAAGTGGGCTTGCTATTGTTGCCTTTGTTGCGTGTGCAGTATTCACTGCACTGACGGGAGCATCAGGCGTCACCATAGTGGCGCTTGGAGCGCTGTTGCTGCCTGCGTTGCGGCAAGCGGGGTTTGCCGAGAAATATTCTCTCGGCCTTGTTACTACCTCTGGAAGCCTCGGATTGTTGTTAGTTCCATCCGTACCCCTGATTTTATATGGAGTCATTGCGCAACAACTGGATCTCGGCGAGCCATTTGCCATAGTTGATCTATTTGTTGCCGGCGTGGCGCCTATGCTGCTGATGCTCGTTATGCTCTCCGGNTGGACATTATGGCGGCATCGCGGCGGCGCAATTCCTCGCGTGCCGTTTAAATGGGCCAATGTGGCAAAGGCATTGTGGGACGCACGCTGGGAAGTACCGCTGCCCTTCGTGGTTCTTGGCGGAGTTTTCGGTGGCGTATTTGCTATTTCAGAAGCAGCGGCTGTGACCGCGCTTTATGTTGTGTTGGCCGAGGTCGTCTGCTATCGCGAGATTAATATGCGTCAATTGGCGAAAGTGACGAAAGAATCGATGGTAATGGTTGGGGGTATTCTGCTTATTTTGGGCGTAGCCCTAGGGTTCACTAATTTCTTAGTCGATGCAGAAGTGCCCCAGCAGCTGATGGCGTTGTTGCAGGAGCATATCCAAAGCCCGCTGAGCTTTTTGTTGCTGTTGAACGTCTTGCTGCTTGTTCTCGGCGCTATGCTCGATATTTTTGCGGCACTGGTGATCATGGTGCCACTGTTACTACCGGTCGCCGTAGGTTACGGCATTCATCCGGTGCATTTAGGCATTATCTTTCTTGCCAATATGCAAGTTGGTTATTTTACACCACCAGTAGGGATGAACCTGTTTATCGCCAGCTATCGTTTTAAGAAGCCGCTTACAGAACTGTATGCTGCCACTCTGCCGTTTATGCTGATCCTATTGCTGGCGGTACTCATCATCACCTACGTGCCTTTTCTTAGCCTATGGCATATGGACTTACCATGATGAATAAACAACTCTCTGTTGCAGTATCAGGGCAGGGGCTTTACGACATCACGGCTCAGGTCGCATCTGAGGTATCCCGTTCTGGTATCGAGGACGGTCTGGCCACGCTGTTTATTCAGCATACTTCGGCAAGCTTGCTAATTCAGGAGAATGCGGATCCTGCAGTACAGACGGACCTCAAAAATTGGCTTAACCGTCTGGTGCCAGAAAACGACTTGTTGTATACCCATGTGGACGAGGGTCCAGACGACATGCCAGCGCATATTAAGGCGGCGTTGACGGCAGTAAATTTATCGATACCCATAATGCAGGGTGCGCTGACCTTGGGGGTCTGGCAGGGCATATACCTTTGGGAGCACCGTCATCGTCAAGGTGCGCAGCGGCAGCTGATCTTAAATATCCAGTCCGGTTAACTAGTTGTTCAAGTCCTCGCGGATTGCGGCCATCCAGCGCTTATGGCCATCGGGATCCAAAATCATGCTCGAAAAATACTGCAACAAGTCTTTGTGGGTCTGATTTAACTTGGCTTCGGCCATAGTTTTTTCGCCCTCCTTACTGGAGATAAAGCGATACACATTTTCGAGATCGGTGCCCGCCCCAATGACCTCCACCAGCTCTGCGACGACTAGGTCGTGAAGGGTCGGTAAATCGTCCTCCTCAATGCCGGCTTCTTCCGGGGACAGCACTACGTTGGCCCACAAGGTTGCCATATACAGGCGGAAGAGATTTCGGTCGATGAAGCGTTCTACCACCGTAGAGCGTTCGCGGATATCTACAAATACCGGTTCAAAGGCGTGTTTAAGTTGGTCTGGCATAAGCATGAGTGCATGTTGCCACAGCTCAGGGGTAGGCACTAATAGTTCCCGCGTCGGTATTTTTGTCCGCTTCTTGTCCAGCATTGCATCAGCCGTGGGCGATCAGTAAGGTGCCTGCCATCGTCGAAAAGATATTTAAATATGTTGCAGTTTGATCGAGTAGAACTAGACGACCAAAGTGACCAGCTTCGTCACAGGGTCCGCGAATTCATTGCGTCTAACGAAAAACATTTGCCGCAACCTAACTCGGACTTTGTCACCGGGCACGATGCTGAATTTTCTGCGAAGCTCGGTACTCAGGGCTGGATTGGGATGACCTGGCCCGGGCAGTATGGTGGTGGTGAAAAAAGTAACTTNGCCCGCTTGGTCGTCACTGAAGAATTGCTGGCGGCGGGCGCGCCTGTGAGTGCCCATTGGATCGCCGACCGTCAGAGCGGGCCGCTATTGCTGCGTTATGGCACNGAGCAACAGCGACAAACCTATTTGCCCGGTATTGCACGCGGTGAAAGCTATTTTTCAATTGGTATGAGCGAGCCGGATACGGGTTCTGACCTTGCCTCTGTGCGCACCACTGCCACTGCTGAAGGAGATGCCTATCGGATCAATGGCACTAAGATTTGGAGCACCGATGCGCATCGTAATCACTACATGATATGCCTGGTGCGGACAGAGGCGGCTTCGGAGAATCGTCANGCTGGGCTGTCGCAAATTATCGTAGATCTGAAAAATGATGGCGCTCAGGTCAGGCCCATCCGCAACATGGCCGGTGGCGAAGATTTCAACGAGGTCGTGTTCGANAATGTATTGGTGCCAAAGGATCGCGTGGTGGGTGAACCCGGCAAAGGCTGGGCGCAAGTGACCTCGGAANTGGCGTANGAGCGTAGCGGGCCGGAACGGTTTTTGTCNGCGTATCGGGTATTCGTNGAATTGGTGCGTATTTGCGGCGACCAGCCAACATCGGAGCAGGCAGCCGTCATAGGTCGGATCGCCTCTCACTTTATGACCCTGAGGCGGATGTCGATCTCCGTGGCCGGCATGCTCGAGCAGGGTAAAGATGTCGTGGTTGAGGCCGCCCTAGTAAAAGAACTGGGTAATAACTTTGAAAAATTGCTACCTGAAATAGCACGAACNGTGGCTCCTGATCTCACGTTGGAGAACCCAGAGGCTCAGCGTCTGTTTNGGCAGACCTTTGAAGAAACAATGTTACTTTCGCCATCGTTTACTTTGCGTGGCGGTACACGAGAGATACTGCGCGGTGTCATTGCTCGTGGACTGGGGTTGAGGTAGCGCAATGGATACACAACAACTTATTCAGGATACGGCCACCAAGATATTTTCAGATCATTGTGACAAGTCGCTATTGGATCGCGCTGAGACGGGAGAATTCGCAAGCGAGCTTTGGCAGCAAATNACCGCTAATGGGTTTCATCAACTCGGTGATGCGGCCAGCGGCACAACTGCTGCTGACACCTATGCATTCCTTAAAGTCTGCGGGCGCTTTGCGGTGCCTTTGCCGATGAGTGAAATCATATTAGGCCATAGCTGGGGGCTAGGGTCATTGGCACCCTGCGCCGGCCTGATCAGCATTGGTAGAGCCCACGGTGATATTGCAATACAGGTGCCTTGGGGTCGCCGAGCCGCTCGGGTATTTGCTGTGCAGGCAGAGTCCTTGGACGTGACCGTTACCGACGCGCCGGTCATTGCTCAGGAAGACATCAACATGGCTGGTGAGCCCCGGGATAGCGTGGCGATGGGTGGCCAGCTACAACATATAATTTTAGCCGATGATCCTTTTGCGCAAATGGCCCTTGCACGAACAAATCTGATGGCNGGGACGTTGCAGGCGGTGCTCGATCTAGGCCTGCAATTTGCCGCCGAGCGTGAACAGTTTGGGCGCTCGATCAGTAAGTTTCAGGCAATACAGCATAGCNTGGCAGTAGTTGCCGCAGAAGTTGCCGCGGCGCAACGCGCTGCCGATGCCGGTGTNGATGCGTTAGGATCTGATCGCTTTATTGCTGAAGTGGCGGCCAGCAAAGCGCGGGTTGGCGAGGCGGTAGGGATCGTTGCAGAGCAGGTGCATCAGGTCCATGGAGCCATGGGATTTACCCACGAGCACCGGTTGCATCACTTCACTCGTCGCCTGTGGGCATGGCGTGATGAATGGGGCAACGAAGCCTATTGGCAGCGCGTATTAGGTGCGAGGCTTGTGGCCTTGGGTGCGGATCAGGTTTGGAACTACATAGCGACCAGGGGTTAACAACCCGACAATATGACCGTTGGTCGCCTTTTATATTCCGTTTATCGTTATTACTAATCTTTACAAACCAATAGCGGAATAATCAATAACTTCTTGTTGCCTCAAGAAGTATGGTGTTAGGAACATTATTTAAATTTCCGCGTTTATGGTCGCTGCTTGCTGTGTTGGTAAGCACGTCTGTTTGCGTTTTAGAACCGGCTTTAGCAGAAACCGACGGTCTGTTCGGTGCCAGCGGCCTGAAAGATTTCGCCACAACAAATACTGAAAAAAAGCAATTTTTGGTGCACGTAGACAGCGCTTCTGTCGGCTTTAGTCGTATCGAGGCGCTGTGCGATGGAACNTCAAGTGCTAATTGTGGAAAGCACCTGCAAATCTATAAGGGGTTGCGTGGTACGTTGTTATCGAGTGACCCAGTGCATAAAAATAGTTTATACCTTTGGTTTCCAGTGGTGATGGAAAACGGTGAACATTTATTCCTTCGTGTACCACGGTGGCGGCAGTTGGCGAGGCCCTTCGATGTCTCTGAGCACATAGTCGACGTGCAAGATTTAAATCGGGCTCAGGCCATGGTCAGCGAGCGCTTGTTTCCTACCTCTGATTTATCGGTGGCCGGCTATGAAATCGAATCTGGCGCCGTAATGTTGATGTTAGACAATGGCACGCGGTTGAGTCTTGCAGCTTTAACCCAGAGAATGACGTTTCTAAACAATTTCGTACCGGCCCACGACCACCCCTTGGCTTTCGCAGCATTTGCAGAGTTAGAGGTGCGTCAGTTGGTCGAGCATGAATGGCGCGTTCGTCCCAAAGCTGCGAGCAGCATGTTGCTGTATGGCGAACTGATTGTTGGCAAAGCCACGGCGCTGCAAATGGTGGTCAATCATAGCGGCAGTGGTGCCGTATATTTCAATGCAGTCGAAGTAGAGTTACCCTCGCAACTCGGCCAAACCATTTACAGACGAACGTTCGAATTGTCCGATATTGATCAAACAATCGACGCGTGGGGTAATGTCGTTGAACAAGCGCGGATCGCCGGGGCGACTGAAGAAATGCACTTGTTGACAAAGCTGACTGAAACAGCCGCACAAATAACGTTGGATGGCCGGTACCCAGTTACAAGAGAAATTGGAAGAGATCAGGCAGGCCAACTGCAAGCTCTGCTCGATCTTTACAACCTCATCGACCAGCAGATGCCGATTAAGACAGCTGCGCGCTGAAACCTTGAAGCCCTAAATGATGGGCGTGGCGCTAAAGCACACAGTATTCTATTAATTGCGCCGAGGCTGAGCACCAATGGTTATTGGTGAAGATTTAAGTGCGGCCCGCAGTCTTGCAGTCCGCACTTAAGCCAAGCGCTTTGCACAACGCTAGAAATTCACAATCATTTTGCCGGTATTGGCGCCTGTGAAGAGACCAATAAACGCCTCACTCGCGTTCTCAATACCGTCGTGTACGGTCTCTTTTGAAGTGATCTGACCACTTGTTATCCATGCCTCCATATCCTTGCGGAACTGGGGCGCTAGATGATTGAAATGGCTCACGATGAATCCGCGTAGGATCAGGCCAAGGCCGATGGCCATTGACAGGTTGTTTGGGCCGGGTCTCGGTGAGGTGTCATTGTAGGTCGCAATAGCGCCACACAGTGGAATACGACCAAATGGGCGCATGCACATAATCGCCGCTTGCAGATGCTCTGCGCCGACGTTGTCAAAGTAAACATCTAGTCCTTCGGGCGCGCCCTCTTTGATGTGGCCGATCAGGCTGCCGTCGTTGTAGTTGAACGCATGGTCGAAGCCGAGTTCGTCTGTNAGTAACTGCACTTTATCGTCAGAACCGGCGCTGCCAATAACGCGACAGCCNTTCAGTTTGGCAATTTGGCCAACNATGCTGCCCACGGCCCCGGCAGCGCCAGATACGAATACGGTTTCGCCATCTTTCAGTGCGCCAACTTCCANCAAGCCGACATAGGCGGTCATNCCTGGCATGCCAATGGTGCCGATGTAGGCTGAGGGTGGGGCTACAATCTCACCGAGGCGTTCGATGCCTTCCGCAGAGGCGGTATAGGCTTCGCGCCAGCCCCAAGGGCTGGATACATAATCCCCGGGTTGAAAGTCGGGGTGAGCAGATTTGGTGACCTTGCCGATGCTGCCGCCGGTCAACGCCTCGCCGATTTGAAAAGGCGGCACATAGGATTTGCGGTCATACATGCGGCCACGCATATAGGGGTCGACTGACATACAGATATTTTCTACTTGAATTTCGCCATC
>PAFJ01000011.1 GCA_002704325.1 Gammaproteobacteria bacterium
TTTTGCGCTGCTCGTCGATGGTCTTGCCGCTGAGCGTGAGCAAGGGATTACCATCGACGTCGCCTACCGGTTTTTTAATACCGATCGACGTAAGTTCATAGTTGCAGACACGCCGGGACATGAGCAATACACGCGGAATATGGTGACCGGTGCGTCTACTGCGGATGTTGCGATTATTTTAGTCGATGCTAGCCAAGGAATATTGACCCAGACCAGGCGTCATTCCTTTATCGCGTCGCTGCTTGGGATACAGCATGTAGTTCTGGCTGTAAATAAGATGGACTTAGTCGATTATTCAAATCAAGTATTTGACGAAATCTGTGCGGCCTATGAGCCGCTGCAATCACAGCTGCAATTTAAATCCGTTACCGCAATTCCTCTGTCGGCGCTTAAGGGAGATAACGTGATTGAGCGATCGCGCAATATCACTTGGTATCAAGGACCGACTTTACTGGGTTTTCTCGAGACGGTTGAGGTGCGGCAAAGCCTGCACAATCACCCCTTTCGCCTCCCTGTGCAGTGGGTGAATAGATCAATGTCGGACTTTCGGGGATTCTCTGGCACCGTGATCGCCGGCGAGATTGAGCGAGGCGACGAAGTTATTGCGCTACCGTCCGGTCAGAGCGCCAAGATAGAAGAAATTGTGCTGTTTGAAGNCAATCTCGATAAAGCATTTACNGACCAAGCAGTNACCCTAACCCTNGATCGAGAGATTGACCTGTCCCGAGGTGATTTGATTTCGTCCATTGAGCGACCTTGCGGGGTTTCCGATCAATTTGAAGCCGAGCTCGTATGGATGGATATAGAGGAAGGTTACGTCGGNAGAAATTACTATTTNCAGTTAGCATCAAGCGCGACTAACGCTACCCTNTCGGANATAAAATATAANTACGATGTTAATTCTTTCGAGCATTTCTCAGGAAAAAGTCTTGGACTGAATGACATAGCTAAAGTCCAAATCCGTCTCGACAAGAAAATCCCCTTCGAGCCGTATGACGAATGCCCAAACCTGGGTGCNTTCGTTCTCNTAGATCGNTACTCNNANGCNACNGTGGCNGCNGGAATGATCCGCTATGAACTTAGGCGCGCTTCCAACATTCNTTTGCAGAACATGTCNGTCGATAGACCGTCTCGAGAGAANTTAGCCGGNCATAAAGGCAGCGTGATTTGGCTAACCGGTTTATCCGGAGCTGGNAAGTCCACAATCGCGAATGCGGCTGAAACCTTATTGCACGCTCAAGGATTTCGAACGTACATCCTTGACGGGGATAATATTCGGCATGGCCTCTCCAACGATCTTGGTTTCACGAATGCCGACCGAGTAGAAAACATTAGACGGATAGCCGAAGTCGCAAAACTATTCCTGGATGCAGGGGTAATCGTTATGACCTCCTTTATTTCGCCATTCAGGGCTGAAAGGGATATGGCTAGAGCCCTTTTCGAACCGGACGATTTTATGGAGGTATTTATCGATGCTCCGCTGGATGTCGCAGAATCCAGAGATCCAAAAGGACTATATAAAAAGGCTCGTAGCGGCGAATTGCCGAATTTTACTGGAATAGATAGTGCTTACGAGGCTCCAGCGAACCCTGAACTTGTTCTAAAAACCGATGAAAGCAGCATTGCTGAGGCGGCCGATAAACTGGTCGATTCAATTAGAAAAAATATTAATCAGTAATGTGAGTTATAGATTCAATCGGGCTACCGAATTCAAAAATTCGCAGCGGCGGCTCATTCAGTGCCGGCTTAAAGAACCGTCCTTTTCCTTTCGGTCAAATAGAATAATGCTAATATTTTGATGATAGGAGGTCCCATCATGGCTTTACCAACGAAAGAAGAATTGGGCTTTGATCCAGCTGCCCTACGCGATAAGTATCGAGCTGAGCGAGATAAACGTCTCAGAGACGACGCAAATGAGCAATATCGGGAGATCAAAGATGAGTATGTGGATTTCCTAGCCGACCCCTATATTGCTCATCCCACTTCTAGAGAGCCTCTTTCCGACGAAGTAGAAATCGCCATTATTGGTGGGGGCTTCGGTGGTTTAATCGCCGCAGCTAGGCTGAAGGAGCTTGGTTTTGAGGACATTAGGCTCGTAGAAAAAGGCGGTGACTTCGGCGGTACTTGGTACTGGAATCGTTATCCCGGCGCAGCCTGTGATACAGAAGCCTACATCTATCTGCCTCTGTTAGAAGAACTGAACTATGTCCCTACTCAGAAATACGCACATGCTCCGGAGATATTGAGTCACAGCCAAAATATCGCTAAAAAATACAATCTCTATAACAATGCGTGTTTAGAGACCGAAGTCACTGAGCTGAATTGGGACGAAAACGCCAAAAAATGGATTATCCAGACAAACAGAGAGGATAAATTTAGAGCGCGCTTTGTCATTATGTCTAATGGTCCATTGCACCGACCGAAACTTCCTGGCATCGAGGGAATTAACAACTTTCAGGGGCATACGTTCCACACCAGTCGCTGGGACTACGGTTACACCGGCGGCGACTCAAACGGCGGACTTACTGAACTAAAAGACAAGCGTGTGGCGATCATTGGCACCGGCGCTACCGCTGTGCAATGCACCCCTCACGTCGGCGAAACGGCCAAACAACTGTATGTTTTCCAGCGCACGCCCTCCTCGATAGATGTTAGGGCCAATCGAACAACGGACCCTAAATGGGCAGCCGAACTTAAACCCGGCTGGCAAAAGGAACGTATGGAAAACTTTAATATCCTCTGCTCCGGTGGCGTTGTAGAGGAAGACCTCGTGAAAGATGGTTGGACAGAAATAATACGCAACCTAATTTCTATGGCGAACTACAGAGGNGAAGACACCAACTGGGATGAGGTACCCCAACTCATGGAAATCGCCGATTTCCAAAAAATGGAACAAATAAGAAACCGCGCTGCGGAGTTGGTAAAGGACCCTAAAACAGCCGAATCCCTCAAGCCCTACTACCGTCAGTTCTGTAAGCGTCCCTGTTTCCATGACAGCTACCTGCAAACGTTCAACCGCCCCAGCGTTGAGTTGATCGACACCAATGGAAACGGCGTGGAACGGATTACCGAAAACGGCGTTGTCGCCAACGGCAAGGAATATCCNGTGGACTGCATCATATTCGCGACAGGCTTCGAGGTNGGAACCTCTTATGTGCGCCGCTCTGGTTATGANGTTACTGGTACAGANGGCNTTACANTGAGTGAAAAATGGGCNGANGGCATGCGCACCTTNCATGGCGTAATGACTAACGGATTCCCAAATCTATTNATCATTAGCAATTCNCAAGCTGGTTTCACNACNAACTTTCCTCATGCTATGGACGAAACCTCTCNGCANATCGGCTANATGCTGAAGGAATGCAAAAAAGAACANCTNTCTTCAATNGAAGTNTCNANGGAAGCAGAAGATAAATGGGTCGAGGAGATTATTGCGGTATCTAGGTTTGCAGNAGATTTTCAGGAATCGTGTACGCCCGGCTATTACAATAACGAGGGCAAGCCTAATCCCAAAAGCGTCCAAAATGGACCCTATGGCAAAGGCTCAAGGCCNTATTTCAGAATTACNGCGGCNTGGAGAGANGAAGGAAATATGGCCGGAATTCTCAAAAAACAGTGATTAACGTAAAAGACAAAGTCGTCCTCATCACCGGNGCAGGCGGAGGAATAGGACGAGAACACGCTNTGGAATTCGGCCGNCGNGGCGCCAAGGTGGTGGTCAACGATTTAGGTTCNAATGTCCGAGGNGACGGTACCAGCGACCTTGCTGCANACGTGGCAGCAGAAATTGTGGCGCATGGCGGCAGCGCGGTGTCTAACAATTTCTCGGTGGCCGATCCTGATCAAGCCAAAGCAATGGTTCAACAGGCCATAGATGAATTCGGTCGTATTGATATTGTTATAAACAATGCCGGCATCTTACGAAACCGAACATTTAAAAATACAACAACGGATGACTTCAAGCTCGTTGTNGAAGTCCATTTGTTAGGGTCTGCCTACGTCACNCACGCCGCTTGGCCTTTTATGTATGAGCAGAACTACGGAAGAATAATCCTCACCTCATCGGTTTCGGGGATTTTTGGACAGTTTGGTCAGAGCGCTTATGGTGCGGCCAANATGGGCATGCTGGGATTGATGAATGTTCTCGCATTAGAGGGCAGATCCCATGGGATCAAAATAAACTGTCTCTCGCCTGGGGCCGACACGCGAATGACGGCTCTAGATAAAGAGCTTGGTATTGACCCCGATAAGCCAAGGCCGCAATCACACCCTAAATTAGTAACACCTATAGCCCTATTTCTTGCTAGTGACGATGCACCGAATGGTATGGTGATTCATGGACTCAGTGGCCGATATTTGCGCTCAGAAACCTTTACCAACAAAGGTATAGCCCTTGATCCAGACGCCCTAGCGGAAGATTTGATCAGTAACATTGAGCAAGTTTTAGACATGTCCAGCGCTAAAGCGCTTACCGAACCGGGCAATATCGCGCTTTTAGGCAAATAGTCTGTCGGCCTTGGAACCCTTGGATAAGNAAAACTGCCNGGGATCGCACAAATGCCGAGGAGTTGGGAGCAGCGCCTAGAGGCTCTACCCCTCCTCCCTCAATCGATTACACAAAATCATTCAGTTGCGATCATGCACGGGCCGCATCATGCTTTACCGTGATCACCTGCGCATAGGTGAATTCTTTCAGGCCTTCAATACCGTACTCAACTCCGAATCCTGACTGCTTGTGCCCTCCGAAAGAGGCTAAAGGGTTTAGATGCAGGAATTCGTTCACCCACACAGTCCCCGTTTCAAGTTGCTCGGCAATTTCAACACCTTTGTCTGGATCTTCGGTCCAAATTGCGCCCGCAAGACCGTACTCAGTATTGTTGGCCCGCTCGATCACTTCTGCTTCCGACGAAAATTTCATCAGCGGCATTACTGGACCGAATTGCTCTTCGGCAACAATCCGCGCATCTTCAGGTGGGTTATCTAAAATAGAGATTGGCACGTAGTAGCCAGTACCCGTCGGATCGACGTCGCCGCCCAATAAAAATTCATAGCCGTTGTCCTTGGCATCCTGAATCAGTTCGCAAACTCGATCGAATTGCTTCTTGTTTTGTATTGGGCCAACGCCGGTTCCCTGTTCGGAGCCATCACCAACTTTTACTTCCTTCGCGTATTCGGTAATAGCGGCGCTGAGTTCATCATAAATATCTTCATGAATGTATATACGCTTGGCTGCAACGCAGATTTGCCCAGCGTTGGAAAAGCTCGCCCAAAATAACTGCTCAGCTACCTTTTTCACATCGGCATCGGGCAACACAATTGAGGCATCGTTACCGCCTAGTTCTAGAGTGATACGTTTCAGATCCTTTGAGGCGCCTTCCATAATTTTTTTGCCGGTAGCAGTAGAGCCCGTAAAAGTCACTTTATCGATGTCTTTATGTGCGGTGATCATTGGGCCTAGCGAGTCTTCACCAGTAATAATATTGAGTACACCCGCTGGTACTTTGTCAGCAATCAATTCCGCAATTTTCAGTGTTGTTAGCGGCGTAAACGGTGAGGGTTTTAGAACGATTGTGCAGCCCGACAGCAAAGCGGGCGCAATTTTCTGCACAGCCATTAAGACAGGGAAATTCCACGGTACGATACCGCCGACCACGCCTACAGGCACTCTTCGGGTGCGAGATAAACGTTCTTGTGAATCCTCATTGATCACGTCTTGAAATTCCAGGGACGCTTGAGCACGAATATTTGCCGGGGCGCCGCCTATTTCCATTTCCGCCTGAGCGTGCGGCTTACCTTGCTCTTTAGTGAGCAAGCGAAAAAGCTCACCGTGATTGGCTTCAATCGCATCTGCTATGGCATTGAGCACGACTCGACGCTCATCGATGGTAGTCTTTGACCAGGTTTTAAAAGCACTACGCGCGGCNGCNACAGCTTGATTNAGTTGCTCTTCCTGACATGANGGTACCTTACCTATTACCTCTTCGTTGGCAGGGTTGACCACATCCATCCATTCGNTGGTGGCGATCATCTCACCGCCAATTAGNTTCTTATATTCCGTTGTCATCGCTTACTCTCCTTTTCCATAAAATACCGTCGCGTAGAAACTTGGCGCATTCGAGACATCAGNTCCACGTAGCGACAAGCAATTATCCCAAATGAGAATCATTATCGACAATAACCCGGCAACTTTCCAGTGCTACCCAGTGACGAATACCTTGCCGCAAGAATTTTAAGTAAGCGGGGATATCTAGCTTAGAACAGGGTTTTGCTATCCCCATGAACGGCGGGCCAAGCNCCCCTATGCCTCTGTACGCTGCTGCCAAAAATCAGATTNCAATCNCTGCCCACTNCATAAGCGGTAATATTTGTAGCTCTCCCATNTNCAAAATNGGCACGTGGCAAAGCCGAGTTAGGCGAGACAGCCGCTGGCTTAATCACAGGAATGGCAGCGTTCCCATTTGAAGATAGTTTCTTCTAATTTTTCCTCTTCGATCGCATAGTCGATTAAGCAACGAATGGCTTTGCCCATTTCTGGCAGATCGTATCGGTCAACCATTTGTTGCAGGTACTCAACCTGAAATGCTTTTAACTCAAGCGTGTGTTCTTGTCTCATTATACTTCTCCAAAAACGTTTTAATCATGATCGATTAGGCGTTGCATTTCTGCGTGCTCTAATTTGTGAGTTTAACTTGTCCGTTCACCCTACTGCTCTTATCCGCTCGATCAATGGACAATCGTTCAACGTTCAGCCCTTGATTGCTTTCCAGCAGCGTAAGCCATTTTAAGACTTGGTTAAATTGCTGGTCTTGCAGCGCGATGCTCACACCGCCGTCAGACTCTGGTTGGAGCCGCTCGAGTTTAAGCCGGTTCTGGTTTGCGGCGCTTGTTATGCTGGGAATTAGCGCCGGTGCGCTGTTGCCACTCGTTGGTCGTTTTGCGCTCTGTCGCAACGATGCTTGGTTTAAGATGATCCACTCTGACAGCCCCAATTCTGTAACGTGGCGCGCTTGTTGTTCTTGGTTATAGTCGCTTAGTGGTTTCCACACTGCGACATAAACAATGGTGGCAGCGATTAGTCCGCTTAAGATTTTTATGATCAGGCGGTCTGTTGGCGATTTTGCTGCATACCATTGGCCTATAGTGCCTTGCTGCAACTGGACGATTAGGTTTTGTATTGCACTCATTTTGCGTAACTCGCTCTTATGCGCGCGCTGACGCCGCCGTCGATTGATCCAGCGCTCACTACTTCTATATCAATCCCACGGCTTCTAAGCTCAGTCTGGATTTCGTCCACCTGATCGTATCCTTTAAGCTCCATTTCGACGGTCATTTCTTCTTTATCTTGCAGATAGGACAATGATTGAACGCTGCCTTTTGCGCTAAATATAGGCGCAGTATCGCTCAGCAACTGCACGAATCTGATCGGCCCTGCCGAAACCTTTTGTCCTTGGTTTCTTAACTTGCCTTCAAATCGTCGTCGAAGCTGCGCTGCGGTTATAGGCACTGAGTCTTGGGGAAATAACTCCACATAACGATTTCTGTTATCAGCGGCTAACTGCCCTGCTTGATAGGAAGACCACATGCCCTGAACACCCAACCCTATGATGTAAATTACCCCCCAAACCGCGGCTAGCTTGGCCAGCGTCGTAATGTCTTTCTTGCTGCCAGTCTTCTTATTTACTACCGCATAGGGGCCCTGAAAGAGGTTGATTGGTGGCTGTTTAGCGTATCGCTCGAGTAAGAATGTGGCGACATTGCTGTGTTGTTCGACTTCAAGTTCAGCGTCTAACTGGCTGCGTTCGAGTTCAGAAAGTTCCTCTCCTACAGCGACCAATCGAGTAGCGGATAGATCTTCCAGCAAGCCAATTAATTCTTCTCGCTCGACAGTAGCACTGGATTGTTCATACACCGCAGTTGCCTGTCCGCCTGCCAGAAACACCGTGCAATCTTCCGAAGCTGATGCCAACTGGGCTTCGCTGACCAGCACATCAGCGGCGATTTGATGTTCAGCCAACCAACTCTTCCAACGCGACATTTGCTCATCGCCGATGAGCGCACAGTGTAT
>PAFJ01000012.1 GCA_002704325.1 Gammaproteobacteria bacterium
GACGCGCAATTTGGCAGGAATGGAAGCTCTTATTCGAGAGAGGACAGGAAAAGTCCTAGATTCGCTGCCTATTGGGGAAGAGTTTGATTGGGTGGATAANGTTTCGATCGAACTAACCACACAAATGTTAGCGACGTTGTTTGATTTCCCGTTTGAGGAGCGTCGGAANCTAACCAGATGGTCGGACGTTGCNACTGCNGCTCCNGGCAGNGGAATTATCGANACAGAAGAGCAGCGTCGAGAGGAACTCATNGAGTGCCTCGTTTANTTCACTCATCTNTGGGAAGAGCGAAAGAAGAACCCNACNGGGGACTTNGTNTCGATGCTTGCGCACGGGGAAGANACCAAAGATTTAGAGCCGATGGCGTTTCTTGGNAATCTTATTTTGCTNATNGTTGGCGGNAACGACACNACTAGAAATTCTATGAGCGCTGGNGTGCATGCNTTGAATATGTACCCAGCCGAATTTGATAAGCTGCGGGCGGACCCCTCGGTCATACCAAACATGGTAGCCGAAATCATTCGATGGCAGACACCACTCGCATATATGCGAAGAACCGCAAATAACGACTGCGAGATTGGCGGTAAGCAGATTAAAGCGGGCGATCAAATTCTGATGTGGTATCTCTCGGGAAACCGGGACGAAGAAGTCTTCGAAAGAGCGGAAGAGCTGATCATAGATCGTAAAAATGCGCGCAATCACATGGCCTTTGGTTTCGGGATTCACAGGTGTATGGGTAATAGAGTCGCAGAAATGCAACTCCGCATACTCTGGGAAGAGATTTTAAAACGCTTCGATCATGTCGAGGTAGTTGGTGAGCCCGAGAGAACATTCTCCTCTTTCGTTCGCGGCTATACTAAATTGCCGGTGCGACTTCACAAGAAAGCTTAATACTGATCTTCAGCGGTTAAACACTCAGCCTCGCATCGCGAGGCTTGGTTCGCTGCCGCGTACGGCGAGTGGATGCTATCTGTACGGATCTGACTAGTCTCGCGTTTTAATTTTGTTGTCTCGGGAAATGTATGTTTTTGTGCGGGAATATTGCTTCCTTTTTTTTCTGGGTTGGGTCGATTGTTATGTTGGCTCTCGGCACCTCTTCAGCTCTTGCTGCACCGTCGATGGATGCAGTTCCACTGTCTGATGACCCTTATCTAGATGGCGACGTAGCCAATGACCCCGCCTGGAACTCTGCATTGGCTGCAACGGGGTTTGTTCAGGTCAGGCCGTTTGAGGGTAAGTCGGCGAGCGAACGGACAGAAGTGTTTGTCGGCTATTCAGACGATACCTTATTCATTGGAGTGATTTGTTACGACCGCGAACCGGAAAAATTGATTATCTCCGATGGCGGCCGTGACTCGATTACTCCGGAAGTTGATAACTTTGCCGTGGTATTGGATTCCTTTAAAGATCGGCAAAACGGGTTCGTGTTCTCTACTACTCCTGGAGCAGTGCAGTTCGACGGCCAGGTAGTAAAAGGGGGAATAGGCGGTTTTCGATCCGGTGGTGGTGGGTTCAACCTAAATTGGGATGCTTCTTGGGATGTAGCTGCGCAAGTAAATGAAGACGGCTGGAGCGCAGAATTTGCTATTCCGTTCAAGTCGCTAAGGTACGGCGGCGAAACCGTGCAGGACTGGGGAATCAATTTTCATCGCATCGTCGCGCGACGTAATGAAGTCTCATTTTGGGCGCCGTTAGATAGACAGCACAACATATTTAGGGTGTCTGATGCCGGCACTTTAAAAAATGTATCCGTTCCAAGACAGCGCAACTTTAAAATCACACCGTATTTATTAGGTCAATCTAGAAGGGGTGGAACTTTAGCGAATAATTCTGAGAGCGAGGGAGATTGGGGTTTAGATGCTAAGTATATGCTCACGCCAAGTCTGTCTCTTGATCTTACCTACAACACGGATTTTGCCCAGGTCGAAGCAGATGATGTGCAGGTTAATCTGGATCGGTTCAGTATATTTTTGCCCGAAAAAAGACCGTTTTTTCTTGAGAACGCGGGTCAGTTTTCGGTAGGGAACCCGCGGGAAGTCGAATTGTTCTTCAGTCGTCGAATCGGTATTGGTAGCGGTGGCATTCAACAACCAATCGAGTCTGGTGTGCGCTTATCAGGGAAGGTGAGAGGGTCAACAAATCTAGGTTTGCTGCATATGCAGACGCAATCCATTAACGCGCTTGCTGGCAATAGCTACTCGGTAGTACGCGTTAATCAGGAACTGGCTAATCGTTCCTCTCTCGGTGCAATTTATGTGGCACGTCAGGGCGAGGGCGATCAGGACTATAACAATACTTATGCAGTTGACGGTCGCTGGGGTATCGGTGACGAGATAACGGTTTCAGGGTATTTGGCGCAAACAGAAACCCCGGGTAGGCGTGGCGATGATCAAGCGGGTAGCCTGCGTGTTGGCTGGAACTCTCAGGCTTGGACCAATCATGCGGCGTACTCAAAGGTTGGTGAGAATTTCAATCCGGAAGTCGGGTTTCTACGACGCTCTAACTATGAAAAGTTCGATTTTATGATTTTCAATCGCACTAGGCCGTCTGATTTATGGGGCCTATTTGAGCTGCGCCCCCATATGTATCATCGAAGTTACTTTGATACAGACGGATATCATGAGTCGGGCTTTACCCATATAGACAATCACTTTGAGTGGCACAACGGTTTGGAGATCCATACTGGGATAAATCTAACCCACGAAGGTGTGCGAGAGCCTTTCGAGATCAATAACGGCACATTCATTCCGGCTGGAGAATATGATCACAAAGAGTCGCAATTAGTGTTCATGACGGATCGTAAGAAGGCGCTGTCCGGGTCGGTCAAATCCTATATCGGAGGATTTTACGGGGGCGATCGTGTTGCTGTGGAAACGAAGGTAAATTACCGCTTTGGTGATGCGTTTACAGCTGCGCTTACTTGGAGCCACAACGACATAGAACTGCCGGCCTTCGCCGCATCGGATGGCAACTCTGCCAGCGTTGGCGATTTTGAAGTCAATGTTGTGCGTTTGCGCCTTGGATATTCGTTTTCGCCAAAAATTCTTATCCAAGCGTTAGTGCAGTCTGACGATCGTTCGGATCTTATTGCAACAAATCTGCGTTTTTCCTGGTTGCAGGCGGCGAACGCAGGACTATTTTTGGTCTACAACGAGGTGGACGACGATAGCATTGTTGGTGCCATGGAAAAGCGTAGGGAGATCGCCATCAAGTATTCCCGAATACTGGATGTGTTGCGCTAATTCCCCGGTTTAACTAACGCTAGGGACACTATAGAGCGGCCGGCTTGTAGCGTTGCAGAGGCACTCCTTGCTATTCCTCAAAGTGCACTAGGATACCTGCGTTGGCGATGACCAACTCGTCACTTTCGTCGTCAGCTTCGATATTGAGGCCGCCGATGCTTGCTTCTACGGTCACTGTACCGTAAGGAACCTCTTTGGCGACGGTTGCACAGTCCACCAAATTAGGTTTCGCCACGCCTATTTTCACCGTGATATGCATATCGTTGTGAGACTTTTTCAGCGGCTTAAAAAAGTTTAAAGACGAATGACGTAAGGCGTCAGAAACCGCGCGGCAGGCGGCTTTCGTATAGTCGCCGCCGTGGACATCGACGCCCATTCCCATTTCGGTAAGGTAGTGTACTTTATTCATAATAATGTCCTTAAGGCCGGCGTTTGTTGCGCGCGATTTTGTGATCCTACGGGATTGGTGTTCATGATGGCAGTGCCCCTATGCTCCTGGGATATTGATTGCAGTCAGATCTGGCCTTTCTAAATTTACAAATTTCTTTATCTCACAAACGATTGTCCGGATATCCAGCATGATCTGGTGAAATGTCTAATCGCGTTAATTCGAGTGTGCCAAGGGCTGCTCGCTAAAACTGACTATGAATAATGAGCCATTTTTGATGAAATTTTTGAAGGTTTTGCTGCACTAATTTGGATATTATCTCGCGGTCCAAAACAGACGAGTGAGATTAGGTGTTGGCTTTTGGTCCACGCAAATCGGATACGTGAGCGACATCCGCCGATTAGGTCGTGAGAGGGTAGGCTGTGTTGTAGGTAAAACCTCAGACGGAGCCCAGAGTTTTAGTGTTCGAAGAACGCGGTAGATGCCCAATATTTGAGAGTTAAAGATTTTATGGAGAGAGCGTAAAGATGTCCGAGGATTTGACGATATTAGATGGAGGCATGGGCGGCGAACTGATCCGGCGAGGATGGCCGTCAGGGGGCTTGTGGTCTGCGAAGGCGTTACTGGAAAACCCAGAGGTGGTTCGTGCAGTTCACCAAGACTACGTAAGCGCAGGCGCTCAAGTCATCATTACTAATTCTTACTCGACTGTGCCTAGCTATCTAGCAAAAGAGGACATGCAGTCTCGTTATGTAGAACTCACCGAAATCGCTGCCCGTTTGGCTCGCGAGGTAGCGGACGCTGCCCCTGCCGAAGTTCGGGTTGCGGGTTGTCTCCCGCCATTGAGCGAAAGTTATCGTCCTGACCTTGTGCCCGGAGATGATGAATCAAGGCCGATCTACTCAGAGATCATCAAAGCATTATCTGCAGATGTGGACTTATATCTTTGTGAAACCATGTCGTCTGTCCGCGAAGCGGTGAATGCCGCATCATCGGTGCGCGAGACTGACCCGGATAAACCGCTATGGGTCGCGCTTACGCTAGCAGACGAGCCCGGCGGCGGTTTGCGTAGCGGTGAAAATATGGNTCAAGTTGTATCGGCTCTAGAGCCCTATGACGTCGATGCTTTTCTATTCAACTGTACCGACCCAACGTCTATCTCAGTAGCACTAGAGGAGTTGGTGCCGCTCACGAACAAGCCCACAGGCGCGTATCCCAATCGTTTTCATGTTCCACCAGGTTGGACGTTGGACAATGAAATTGCGGTGGAGCCTACGGAGATGACGGTAGAGGATTATCTTGGTTTCGTGGACACGTGGCGTCGCTCCGGCGCAACGATCATTGGCGGCTGTTGCGGTGTTGGTCCTGAGTTCATAGCTGCATTGTCTAGCTAGCTTAGGCGTAAAGCAGTGTCGATTCCCGTTATCCTTGATACTGACATCGGCACTGACGTTGANGATGTTTGGGCGTTGGCTTTTTTGTTGCGTTGTCCCGAGTTAGATATTCGGCTGATTACGACCGCAACTGGGGATACCAGGCATCGTGCGGCTCTGGTTGCAAAAATACTTAGTATTGCTGGGCGCGATGATGTTCCCATTGGTATTGGTCTGTCGCTTGACCCAGCACCGTTAGGGCACNTCGCTTGGTTAGGTGGCTACCGCCTGGAAGAGTATCCCGGTCCAGTTTACGAAGACGGTGTGGGCGCGATCTGTGATTCGGTTATGGACTCGGACGAGTCTGTTACGATNATCGCCATCGGGCCTGTACCAAACATAGCGGCAGCGTTGGTGCGCGAACCGCAGTTAACTGAGCGCAGTAGCTTTGTCGGTATGCATGGCAGTTTGCGCCGGGGGTACTTAGGTGCACCCAAAGCGATGCGTGAGTACAACGTTAAGCAGCATGCGCTTGCATGTCAGGCTGTGTTCGCGGCGCCGTGGCACAAAACTATCACGCCTTTGGATACCTGCGGAAATATCTTGCTGCGAGGCGAGAACTTTTTGGCAGTGGCACAGAGTGCGTCGCCTCTAGCTGAAGCTGTGATAGCAATTCACCAAGAGTGGTTTGAGGTCGCATCCAAATGGCCAATGTTAGGGGATTTGTTAAGTGCCATGGATCCTGGCAAGCAATCTTCGATACTTTATGACTGCGTTGCGGTTTACTTGGCGTTCTCGCGGCATGGGCTGCAAATCGAGCGGTTGAACATTGTAGTTACCGAAGATGGTCGCACAATAATTGACGACGCTGGTCACCCAGTGGATTGCGCCACCGAGTGGAATGATGTTGACGGGTTTTACCGACTGCTAAGCGAACGTTTGTCCTAATCTGATTTTTTTGATTTCACAGTCTGCTTGCCGCACAGAAACGGTCGGGGCATCGCTAACTGCCGAGCATGATGTTTCGTTAGGCTATTGCCCTGAAGAACATTGAAGCCAGTGTAGATTTAGCAAATCTCCGTTTTTTCTGTTTGGTTAATGTTGCTCTGGGGTAAAGTGACGGTCTTACCGTTTGGATACAAGGAGAGAGGGATGCGTAATCAACAGGTATTAATCGATAGTTTGCCCCAAGGCAAACTTAGCGCGAGCAACTACCGTTTGGCGGAATCTGATATTGCCGCACCTGCAGCAGGNCAGGTGCTGGTTAAAACNACGGCGTTTGCGATTACTGCTGGTACTCGTGCGGGCCTGCAGGGTAGCGCCAGCTACGCGGGAGCACCTACTACGGGCGTGGTAATGAACAGTACCGGTGTTGGTGAGGTGGTTGAGAGCACTGTTGCAGAATTTGCAGTGGGTGATGCGGTTGTCGCGCCTACCGGCTGGCAAACGTTGTCGCTGCACGAGGGGCGGGCGCTGACTAAAATTGATCCATCTCACGATCCCGTGCACTACTTGGGACCTCTTGGGGTGAATGGCTTAACCGCCTATTTTGGGCTGTTGCATATAGGACAACCGAAAGCCGGTGAAACGGTGATGGTGTCGGCAGCTGCGGGGTCAGTTGGGCATTTGGTGGGGCAGATAGCGCGCATTAATGGTTGTCACGTTGTCGGTGTTATGGGCAGCGACGCCAAGGCGCAAGTGCTCGTAGATCAACTGGGATTTGATGTGGCGGTGAACTACAAGGATGCTAATTTTCGGCAATCGCTGAAAGAGGCCACAGCAAATGGCGTTGATGTCTACTTCGATAATACTGGCGGCATGATCCTAGGCTCCGCTTTGTTCCGCATGAACGTGGGCGGGCGCATCGCTTGTTGTGGTGTGGTTTCGCAATATGACACAGATTCGCCGGAGCCTGGCCCACGCGGGATCCCTGGATTGTTGGTTAATAATCGCATCACCATGCGGGGATTTTTGGTCTTCGATTTCGCTCAACATTATGCTGAGGCGCGGCAGCAAATTAACACTTGGCTGGAATCCGGTGAGTTAACCAGTTTGACCGACGAGGTAAATGGACTCGAAGCNGCTCCAGAAGGCTTTGTAGACCTACTCGCGGGTGGCAANGTAGGTACGCGAATCGTCAGAGTATAGGNTGGCGACCCCCAAGGCCTAGACTGATTTAAACTGGGTATGAAGCTTCCGGACCTATTGGTCGTGGTAACCGTTATGTTGGCGGTTACCTATCTGGGGCACCGGCTTAGCGGCAGCATAACCAATCGGCAGGGTTTTTTTCAGGCCGATGGATCGCTGCCTTGGTGGGCGGTGTCTGCGAGTATCATTGCAACGGTGGTAAGCGCGGTTACCTTTGTGTCGGTGCCTGCGGCGGTATTCGCCGATGGCGGCGACCTGACCTATTTCCAAGTTATTCTTGGTCTGGCTGCCGGCAAGGTCGTGATCGCCAGGCTGCTTGCGACGCCGTTCTACTTGAGCCAAGGCGTTAACACCAGTTACGAATACATTGGCGCGCGAATAGATGTGCGCACCGGCGAGTTCTCGATGTATCTAGGGCTCCTGCTTAATCTCATTAATTCCGCAGTAAAGCTGCTGACCGCGAGTTTGGTATTGGATGTTATCAGCGGCTGGGGGCTGCCCGGTTGTGCATTGTTTGTCGTTGCGATCAGTATTGTTTGGAGCGCTTTAGCGGGCATCAAAACCGTGATTTGGACTGACTTTGTGCTGTTTATATTGTTTTCCGTCGGAGCAGTTTTCGCGCTGTTCTTTGTCAGTTTGAATATTCAGCAAGGCATTGGAGAAGCCATTATCTGGCTCGACGATCAGGCCAAGTTGGTGCTGTTCGACTTTGACACTGATCCGAGCAAACGCTACACCATATGGGCAGGCGTAATCGGCGCAGTCGGCTTGAGTATTGCTCAAGCCAGCACTCAGGGCACTTGGCAGAGAGTGCGTGCTTGCCGCAGTGTCGATGACGCGCAAAAAGCTTTCGACGTGGCCGCGCTCTTTTATATCGTTCATGTAGTGATTCTAGGCGTCGGACTGGCGCTTGCAGTTTTTTATGCAGAGCGAGGCGTGTCGGTTGAATTGGCCCAGCAACTGAGTCAGTCGCCGGATCGAATTTTCCCGTACTTTATTGTCAACGAACTGCCGGTGGGCATTTCTGGATTATTTATTGCAGCGATTTTTGCCGCCGCAATTTCGACTCTGGATTCGGCGTTAACGGAAAGTTCGGACTTGACCGTCAACCATATTTACCAGCGAGTGCTACCGAATAAAACTGAAGCCCACTATTTGTTAGCTTCGCGACTGCTTATGGTGGTTTGGGGGCTGTTGTTTTTTGCCGCGGCTATGTTTTTCAGCCGCTATCAAGGTGTTGGGCTTTTGGAATTAACCTTTAAATTACCCAATTATTTTTACGGAGCAATTTTCGCAAGCATTATCCTTGCGCGCTTCGGTATCGGTAGGTTCTCGACGATTATCTTGGGTTTTGTGCTGGCCACGCTGAGCGTGTTAGCGATGGCAGAGGCCAACGTGGCGTTCTTTTATTGGTGCCCCGTATCAGGTGTTTTAATGGTGGCGATGGTATGGGCACTGGATCGGCGGCGCTGGGAAATCACCGGGATAGTAAGCGTCTAGCGTTTACTTTATCGGTCCTAATGTTCTAGCGGGTTGGCGATTGTGCATCATGGGTTTTGCATCCGGGTTGTAGCGGCGCTGACCGTTGTCTTGGCTGTTTTGCCGTGTCGCGCGCCTAGGGGCCGACGGCTGTGTTTTTGGTCGAACCGTTCTTGGTGAGAGTCCTCGGTTATTCTCAAACATGGGCCGATTAAAAGCGTTGACGCTGTGGTGCCTTCGCGGTTGGCGGTGGTTAGGCTCGTTATTCGGGTCAGCGCGGCGGCTGGATTCGGCCTTTGGGGTAGATGCGACAGTGTGCGAAGCGCTTGGGTTACGCGCGCGTCGACGCGGTTTATGCCACCAACGCTTGGCTTTACGCATTGCTCGAGGATGGGGAGTGTAATGGTCGCGCCAAGATAAGAAGCCGTGGCTATTTACACCCCAGAGTGGGTCGTTCCAGAAAGGGTCGTACCAAAAGGGGTCATGTACGGAGAGAGGGTGATAGTAAGGGTCGAAACGGTCGTAAGATCGGTAGACGATGGGTTGGTATCGGGTTCGGTGGATAATTTTGTGGGTCGGTTCATAGCGCACTTCGACGACGTTACGCGGCTGGTAATCCGGCACATGGATCAACTCAGGATTACTTTGGCGAATGCGAATAAAGCGGCCATCGTCCTCAACAACGACATGCTCGGTGCTGGATAGAGCGTGCCCCTTGCGCGCGTTGCGGCGAAAGGTCTGGATCGCGTTGAGCAATCCTTTGTTCTGCCACCGCACGGCCTCATGCAGTTGCTGAGTCCATTGCAGATCCTGATCAAAGCGCTGGAGTGCCTGGGGGTAGTGGGTTAGCGCCACCACACTCGGATGCCAGTCGGAATCGTAATCTATGGTGGNTCCGCTATTGCTCTGCTGCGTAACGCGTCGTGCGGCGCTAATCGCCTGTACAGGGTGTGCTGCAGCACCCAAAACNAAGGCAAGTAAGTCATCCGAATACAGTGCGATGGGGCCTACGATTTGCTGTAGCTGGGTTTCATCAAAACGCGGGCTTTGTCGCTCCTGCTCTTGCTTCTGTTCCTGCAATGGCGCTGGCGTAACGTCGATAACCTCTTGTCCATAGGCGGGCTTGGCATACCACAACCAAATGCAGGCGAGGATNAGTAGTANTGGCGAGCTACGAAAAAAATTGCGTAAAACATCGNAGGTTTCGAGCTCTTTTAGCTGGTTAGGTTGACGCATCGGTAGGATTCCGCTCATTTCTTTTAAAGCATAATAGGTTGTAGCTGAACTGAACCTTAATGCGCGTGACCCGGCATGCGGATTATTTGCGTGGCAATCTTATCAGCCGGGATTTTCTTGCTGTTGGGGTGGGTGCTAGCACTTGGACCTTTTCATACAAGTAGTCGGTTAGGGTNTGTCGCGAATCGAACNTTGCGAGTGTGTCCCAGAGTAACGGATCNCCAATTTCGGCCGACACGCTGTGGCCGAATTTTTTTAGTGCCTCGTTAAGTAACAATGCCATACGCAACGGCTCTGCCACGTGGGAAGCCACATGAAACCNGCGACTGTTCTGGCCGTTGAAAAACACTGGGACAACCGCCGCATTAGCGTCGCGGATTAGTTTTGCGGCGAAGGTCGTCCACGGCGCGTCCACGACACGACCAAAACCTNTNCGGTCNGCGGTGGACACGAAGCCCGCTGGGAAAATCAGGATAGGGATGTCCTGATTTAAGTATTCCAAAGCCGAGCGTTTAGCATGGATGTTGTTTTTCAATGCAGCCTTGGTCTCGCGGAAATCTATTGGCAAGAAATAGGGCGCGAGGTCGCGATCTTGACAAAGCATGGCATGAATCAAAATGCGAAAATTGCCGCGTGCTTGCAGCGCTATCTTGCATAAGGCCATGCCGTCGATGACCCCAAATGGGTGATTAGCGACAAAAACTAACGGTCCCTGTTTCGGGATTTTGCTGATTTGTTCTGTGTTGAACGTAGGCTGAATATTCGTTGCGGTAAATGCGGCATCGAAGAACTCATCGATAACGAACGGGTTGCGCTTAAGCTCGCGATAGATGGATTCTATTTTGCGCCGGCCGAACATAACTTCGATGCCGGCAATGAACTGCCTTACTGGCCAGGGGTCGTCTGGCTGGACGTAAGAGATGCGCGGCTGATCACGCACATAAGTTTCGAACTTAGGATCGAGTTGTGCTTGGCTCATAGAGACAGTCTCATGCCCGGCTATTCCATAGCGAATTTTCAATGATCTTCAAGGAGAATTCTAGGAACAAATTGTTACCCTATGGTTACGCGGCGCAGCCTTGATACCCAAGTGGTTTGAGAACTGATCTCGTATTAGACAGTAAAAAAAACCGTCGACAAAGTCTTGCAATCGCCGATACAGACGCCAAGATGTGCAGTATAGAAAAATCGTGTGTAAGGGCGACTCGGGCGAGTGGCCTCGCTTAAACACTAAAGCTCCGCGATTTAGAATCAATATTGAAAAGTTCAGAGGTTTATATGGCTTCAAGAGATTTTAGAACCGCGTCCGTCGCCAGTCTAACGGCGATAGAAACCAACAAGGTATTAAAGAACACTTACTTACTTTTATCAGCGACGNTTGGATTCAGCGCCGTTATGGCAGGGTTATCCATGTCGATGGGGATGCCCTTTGGCGCCTACATGATCTGTCTGATTGCTTCCATGGTATTGGGTATTTTTGTGTTACCGCGAACAGCCAATTCTAGCGCGGGCCTTGGCGTGATTTTTCTAGTGACCGGTCTGTTGGGTTTTGGTCTCGGACCAGTAATCAGCATGTACCTAACGCTAAGCAATGGTGCCCAAGTGGTGACCACGGCTTTGGGCGGCACTGCGGTTATGTTTCTGGGTCTCTCAGCCTACGCCGTAACCAGCAAGCGAGACTTCAGCTTTATGGGCGGGTTTGTCACGGTTGGTTTTTTCGTGGTTATTGCGGCGATGATCGCAAATATTTTCCTACAGCTACCATTGTTGTCCTTGGGTCTTTCTATCGGCGTGATTTTGCTGATGAGCGCATTAATTCTGATGCAGACTGGGGCGATTATTCGTGGAGGCGAGACCAACTACATCATGGCGACTTACAGCCTATACTTAAGCGTATTCAACATTTTCATCAGCTTGTTGTCGATACTGGGACTGAGCGGCGGCGACGACTAGTTCGAATCGTGCCCTTTCTAGTCAAAAAAACCCGACCCAGCGTCGGGTTTTTTGTAGCTACAATTATCTTAGGGGATTCCAGTGGATTGGTTGCAGATTCTCGCTTTAGCGGCGGGCGTATTGATGTTGGTGGCGTTGTGGCCACGTCTTAAGCAATGGCGTGAAAATAAAGTCGAGGCAGAGCCGGGTGACTGGACCAATGCAATCTTTATACTCGGCTTAGTGATGCTGTTTGTGTTGTTGTTAGTGATGTCTGTCCAATAGTCAGCGGCCGGTCAGGGCAGTGTAGACCTTAGTCAATTGCTCCGGAAGATCTTCGATTTCGTCTAACACGAGGTACCGTGCGTCCGGGCACATTTTTTTCAGGTAATCGTGGCCGGATTTGTCTACCGTAATGCAAAAGGTCTCTACACCTTTTTGTTGTGCCTCGAGCAGGGCNCGCGCGGTGTCCTCGACCCCGTAGCTGTGGTTACCCCGTTCCGGTCCATAATCGCTGTCTTGCGGAAACCCGTCGCTTATGACGATGAGCACTTTCATGGCGTGACCTGCTGCCATGAGCTTTTGGCTGCTGTGGCGTATGGCGGGTCCCATGCGGGTAGAGCCGCGCGGCCGCATGGCGGCGATGTTGTGCAAGGTTTGGTGTGAAAACCCAGCNTCGATGTCTTTAGCTACAAAAATTTCTACGCAATCTTTGCCGTAGCCNGAGAAACCATAAATTCCATAATGGTCGCCTAAGGCGTCTAACGCCGCCGCCATGACCACCATGGCCTCTTGTTCGAGGTCTATAATCTTACGTTCTGGTTCGTTGGAGTCTTCGTCGTCAAGATCCAGATTCGAATACCAACCTGCTCGCAAATCGACTTCTTTGTCTGGGTCGTAATCAGACCAGTCTCGAGGTTCTGGCGGTTTTATTGGATCGTCGGTTGATGCCGATAAGTCGACTAGGAACGCGGCACAGACGTCTCTATGGACGCGTTCTTTGCGCGAATAAACGCGCTCGTCCGGGCTTTGACCTGCCCGAATGTCTTGGCGCGCCTCAATCACCGCGTTCAAGTCCAGTTCGTCGCCATCTTGGACACGACGCACTCGCTCCAGCCCTGCAGGGCGAATCTGTTCCAGTTGGCGTTGCACCGTCGGTTGATAGTCCCGAATCACGCTTTTCAATCGGGCCACGGTCTCAAGCTGAGTTTCGCTGGGTTCGCTATCTGCTGAATTCAGTGGTTCTTCGAAAACCCTACACCAAGCCCTGAGGTATTGCCTGTTCAGATAATCCCATTCGTCGTAGCGAAAGCTNCGCGCTTCTGTTCGATCTGGACCGATGGCATGTTGGATTGATGATCGCTCCATATCAACACGCCGTTGCAAATTATCGCGCTGCTCTTTGGCATCAGCAATGTTTAGGTCGGGCTCGCGAATGCCACCATCGCCGGCGTCGCCCGGCACTGCTTCGACATCCTCCTCAGGCATTAAGGGTGCAGTGCTTCCCTGAGCCTCGAGTTGTTCTTCGATTTGTTCAAGTTCTTCCTGCCAATCTTCGAGACGCTGTTCGCGGTTCAACCAATCCACTAAGGATTCGTCAGTTTGATTAAACTCGTGGTCAGAGTTGATGTTGTACTGCGCACAAACTTGCTCATAGCAGGCGCACAATTCTGCGACGCTGTCGTATACCGCGTGATCGATCTTTAGCTCGAGCTTATGTAATCGTTGGTAGAGGTCGGCCCAAGTCGGGTCGTTGGCCGCGAGAGGGTCAATCCTCTCACCTAAGAGCCAGCCTTCGGCTACGCCCAGCAAATCTGTTTTGACGTCCAGTTCTTGCAGTTGTTGGCGCTGGAATGTGTAGAGGTGTTGCGCCAAGCCTGGATAGCTGCGTAATAGGTGTCCTTGTATACGCATATGTTCGAAACATAGGAACAAGCGTTCTGCCAGCGCGGGCAGCGAAAAACAGTCAAACAGCAATCGGAAGTCGCCGGTTCGAGGACTGTAATCTTGCGGTTGTTGGTAGCGCTGTGCCAACGCCGGTATCCGCGTTATGGCGTCATCCAATCTAAATCTGAAGGTTCCGCACTCTCTCTGCCCCAACTGNTGCATNACCAGCACGCGGTATGCGGCNGTGTGATCTGNGGCCAGTTGTTCTGGCAGAAATACGCTGTCNTGCGTTTGCGTAGTGATCGTAAGGTCTATGTTCAGTCTTGGGTTAAGGCTGAATTCGTCGCGACTGCGCAAGTGCAGGTAACGCCCTGCGATCCCTTCGGTGAATAGCGCTAGGGGCGCTTCTACGTCTGCAAGCTTTACAGTCAAACCGGCAGGCCGTTAAGGCAGAACCACGTCAACGATGTCGGCGACCGCTTGTTGAACATTGGCGTCATCAGAAATCGCGCTAACGACGGCAGCTTCGGCGGCGCGGCGGGGCGCGATGCCGCCAGCGATAAGTTCGCCGGTGTAGATTAGCAAGCGCGTGCTGACGCCTTCTTCAAAGCCGTGTTGTTTAAGATTACGCACGCGCTCACCGATGACCGCTAGGCGCTCTGCGGCGGTTACGTCGACACCGGACTCGTGCGCGATGATTGTTGCTTCAGCGGCCACGTCGGGGTAGTCAAATTCGAGGCTGACGAAACGCTGGCGAGTGCTGGGTTTTAGATCTTTGAGCACACTTTGATAGCCAGGGTTATATGAGATGACTAAAAGGAACTCTGGGTGCGCTTCGATAAGTTCACCGGTTTTGTCTATAGGTAAAATGCGTCGATGGTCAGTCAGAGAGTGGATAAGTACGGTGGTATCTTTGCGCGCCTCGACAATTTCGTCTAGATAGCAAATTGCCCCAGAGCGCACGGCGCGGGTCAGTGGACCGTCCGACCATATGGTCTCATCGCCNTTGAGCAGATAGCGACCGACCATATCGGTGGCGGTAAGGTCCTCGTGGCAGGAAACCGTAATGAGCGCGTGTTCTGCTGTAGATTGTTTTTGCTGGGCGAGTAACCAGGTCATGTGCTCGACAAAACGGGTTTTGCCGCATCCGGTTGGCCCTTTNAGCAGCACCGGTAATCGAGCCGCATACGCGGCCTGAAAAACTTCAACTTCGTCCGCTAACGGCAGATAGTAGGGTTGATCAGAGGTCATAGAGAACTCGCTGTCTAATGCCATGAATGCAGCAAAGACTACTCATGACCGTGTGTTTATTTTGTGGTCGATTATGCCTTGGTCGTGGTTCATGGTTTGCTGCAACAAAGGCCACGGCTTGAATATACCGAAAAGTGCTAGAGTGAGCGCGCTAATACTAGGTGAAAGGCAAGCCTGCATGGCAGACAACGACCAATTACTTGATGCGACAACGGCCCTAGTGCCACCACTGTTGAGTGCGATGGAAGCGCTGCGGGCCGCGGGTCGTCATATGAACCCGACGTCCCTACCTGAACTGGTTGCGGCGATCCGTCCTCAGCAGCAAGGCCTTGCTCAAGGCCTAGATATTTTCCAGAGCATTGATTGGCCGGAGCACCTGCAAAGCTTCGTCGCTGCAGTGACACGTAGTGCTGTTCAAGGACTGCGTGCTTTTGAATCGTTTGAGGAGGCCTTAGAGGCGCCGCAACCGGTTTTCGTTGCGTATCGCGCAATGGGCTTGACCACCAAAGCGATNGAGGCGCTGTATCCTGTTGCAGCGATGTTGCCTCCGGTCAGCCGGTTTTATTTGGAACCTGATTATCGCGACAACGCAGAATTGCTCGAACGCTTAGCTGCGGTTGATGCGGGCGCGGAGAATGTTGGTCTTATGCATGCGAATAATGGCGCCGATAAACGAGGCGGGTTTTCAGTCTACGTGCCTGAGTATTATGCGGGAGAAACCGTGCCATTGGTGTTGGCGTTACATGGGGGCAGCGGCCATGGCCGGCAATTTATCTGGAGCTGGTTGCGTGCTGCGCGAACCCATAATTGCATCGTTATCGCGCCGACATCGGTAGAAAATACCTGGTCACTCATGGATCCCGCTACAGACGCGCAGCGCTTGAACAGTTTGGTGGCATACGCCAACGAGCACTGGAATATCGACTCGCAACGGGTGCTGCTTGGCGGTATGTCCGATGGCGGTACTTTCTCCTACGTCGCTGGGTTACAGGACGGTACGGCATTTACCCATTTAGCACCTTGCTCAGCGTCCTTTCATCCGATGCTCGTGGAGGCCGCTTCGGCTGAGCGCTTAATTGGCTTGCCCATGTATCTTATTCATGGCGCCTTGGATTGGATGTTTCCTGTCGATGTTGCTCGAACTGCCCAACAAGCGCTCCAAGCGGCGGGTGCTCAGGTAGTTTACTCGGAGGTAGACGATCTCTCGCATACCTATCCGGAGGAGTACAGCGCGAAGATCCTGAATTGGCTTAAAGAACCTGCNGCNGCGCGATGATTCTAGAAATTGTCGGTTTTGATATGCGTTACGCGGACGCTTTTGCAAATTTGAACTATCAATGGATAGAGCATTATTTTGCGGTAGAGGATGAAGATCGCCGTGCTCTAGATCACCCTTTTGAATATGCGATAGCACCCGGTGGTGAAATTTTTTTCGCCTTGATTGGAGACCAGGTGGTGGGGTGTGTGGCCATGGTGCCCAAATCCTCTGACGGAAACACCGACCTGGAATTTGAACTGGCAAAAATGGCGGTTCAACCAGATCGCCAGGGGCAGGGGATAGGTCGCTTGCTACTGGAGCAGTGCGTTCAATTTGCGCGGCAGCGTGGCGCAACGCGCATTATTCTGACAACCAACGATATTCTAAAACCGGCTCTGCAGGTCTATCACAACGCGGGATTTGAGGATTTACCGATTAATCCTGACAGCCGTTATGTACGGGGTAATTTGGCCATGCAGTTAATTCTTGGGACTGATTAGGCGCCAGCGCTGATACTAAAATTTAATTTTGCTGCGCGTTTNTAAGCGGGTCGAGCAGTTTGCGCAGCTGTATAAGTTTGGAGTGTAGAGTCCAGATCAAAGCCGTAGTTTTGCGCCCAGGTTAGAATCGAGGTGAGCATGATATCAGCGCCAGTAAACTGCTCCCCGAGCAAAAAAGGACGTGTCGCAAGTTGCTCGGTCACCACCTGGATCTGTTTATTGAAACCAGCGATTGCGGTTTCAATGGCGGCCGGTGCCTCACCATAAAGGTTTGCTAGGTCTTTGTGCTTGCGCATGACGTACAGCGTATGTGCGTCTAACTCCATTTGAATGAACGACAACCATTGATTGTACAGGGCCCGTTCCGAGGTAAACGGGAGTGGTGCAAGGTTGCCGCGTCCATAGGTGTCGGCCAGATAAGTCACAATGGCGGCGCTCTCGCTAAGCACCAAATCACCATCGCAAAGCACAGGTATCTTTTCTTTAGGATTAAGGCGCCTGAATTCTGCGCTCTGAGTCTCGCCGGTGCGGGAGCCGATGAGTCGTGGGGTGTAGGTTAACTCGAGTTCCTCACAGGCCCAATGCGCACGTAAAGTCCTAGAGGTGGCACCGCCCCAAATACTGATCATGGCGTATAACCCCCGCGGACTCGGTAGCGTAGCCAAAGGCATAGTCCGATTACGGTCCATATGACGATGGTCATCCATTCCTCTGGCCAGCTCAANGCGCTATCGCTCCATGGTAGGAATGCCGACAGTAATCCCAGTGCCAACAGCACCGCACCATAGCCTACCAAGCGTGGATGGCTGACCTTAAACGGCCTAGGCATTTCTGGTTCTTTCCGGCGCAGGACTAAGAAAGAGATGGCGACAAATATGAACGCGATGGTCACGGCGAAGCTGCCGCTGTTGATTAGCCAGACTAGAATGGTCCGACCGAACAGCGGCGCCAACATCGACAAAATGCCGATGACTAGGATGCCCACATAAGGCGTTTTGTACTTGGGATGCAGGCGCATAAATACCGCAGGCACATGGCCTGATTCAGCCAGTGCGAACAGTACTCGGGAAGCACCGACGATAAATGCGTTCCAGCTTGTGAGAATGCCGCCGATGCCACCCAGAACTAGGAAGGTCCCGGCCCAGTTGCCGCCGCTAACGTTGCTCCATAGTGCGCTGGCCGCATCAGCCGTAGCCATGCTGCTGTCGGCTCGTTGCTGTGCGGTTAAGCCCAGTCCGACCGACAGAGTTATGAGTAAGTACCACGCTACAGCGCAGAACACAGAAACCACCAATAGTTTGCCCAGTTGCTGGGGCGGTAGATCAATCTCTTCAGCAGACTGCGGAATGACATCAAAGCCTACCAGCATCGCAGGGACCATGATCAGTACGGCCAATACACCACTGGCGGGTGTTGCGATCCAAGGTTGTGCATTCGCTAATTGGCCATCAAATGCGGCACCAGAAAAAAGCAGTAGGCCAGCACAAATAATCAAGCCCGTGACGATTGTTTGGGCGATTGCAGCAGTTCGAATCCCCAGATAGTTAACCCAGGTGACCGCCGCTGCAGCACCAGAGCCGATCAATACGAAGCCAATGTCGACGTCGCTATCCAATATAGTCCACAAGGTTCCGAGACTAATATCTGGCCATAGGTAACTGATCGCAGTGGGCAGTGCAACGGCCTCAAACAGGCAAACATTGAGGTACGAAAACAGCAATGCCCAGGTGCANGCGAATGACCAATGGTTGCCCAAGGCACGACGGGTATAAATGTGCTCACCGCCAGCGCGAGGCATCGCCGACGCCAATTCGCTGTAGGTNAGTCCGANGAGAGCAATGGCGAGGCCACCAACGCTGAAGGCGATAANCGTGCCGAGGGTTCCAGCCTCATTCAGCCATACGCCGGTCATAAGCACCCAGCTCCAGCCAATCATGGCGCCGAAGGACATGGCGATGACTTCGCGCCCTTTCAACACCTTTGCAAAGCGCGGCGATTTTGTGTTCCCTGTCGAGTTCTCGTCCAACACGTGCTTTCCCTAATTAACGACAGCCATCTCCATCATAGAGGGATTAGTGCTGCTGCTAAACCAATCGTTGTTATTGCTGCAGCCGTGGCTGTATCCCTACAATGGCAGGTCATCCAGCCCAGCGAGCATAAAGGAGCGTTCCTTGTCTAAGACATTGCAGTTTCAACACCGGCATAAATCCTTTGAGCTAAAGCTGACGGAGGACGGCGCGATCGAGTTGTATCTAGATAATTGCTTGCGTAAACGTCGTGACTCAGGTGCGAGCGAACCGCAATATGTTTGGACTAATGTTGAACTGGAATGGGAAGAGCATCATTACATTGAAGCCCGCTACTGGGCGTCCACCGGAGTCCTTAAAGTGACAGTTAATGGCGACCCACTGGTAGAAACTGAAATACGTCTAGGCGGATAAAGAGGTCTTGATGGCAACTCACGGTCTTGAGCAAAGCCAGATTAAACAATTTCACAGCGCCGGCTACATCGTTTTGCCAGGCGTATTAACAGCGCCTGAATGCGCGCAACTAAGGCAGGTTATCCAGAACGATTTGGAACCATTAGTCGGGCCTGCTGAATTTGAGGCCGATATGGGTTATCCAGGGGCTCCGGCCAATAGAGATGTCAGTGGCGGCGACACCCCGCGTCGCTTGCTGCATGCATATGCGCGTAACGACAGCTTAAAATCTTTGGCCCAGCATCCTGTGCTCGGTGCTTGGCTCAAAGTTTTACTCGACTGCGCAAATCCAATGCTGTCCCAATGTCATCATAATTGCGTCATGACTAAGCACCCGGGCTTTAGCAGTGCCACGTTGTGGCATCAAGATATCCGCTACTGGTCTTTTGATCGGCCGGAGTTAATTTCTGCCTGGTTTGCGTTGGGTACCGAGGACGCGTCACGTGGCGCTCTGCAGGTGATTCCAGCCAGTCATCAGGAAAATATTGACCGCGGTCGTTTAGACAGCGCGCTGTTTCTGCGCCCTGAATTGGCGGTCAACAGGCCGCTAATCGAATGTGCACAGGTGGTGAACCTAAATGCCGGCGACTTGCTGTTGTTCCATTGTCGTCTGTTTCATGCAGCCGGGCAGAATCAAAGCAGTCAGGTTAAGTTGTCCCCAGTCTTTACTTATCATGCTGAAGACAATCTGCCTATTCCCGGTACGCGCTCTGAACGACTGCCCAGCATAGCGCTCCAGAGCGCGGAATAGCGCGTGAATTCGGAGGACGACAAAGACCTATTTGCCGCGCAAATGCAGGACGTCAAGCCCTTGGTTAGTCCGCGTACAGATACTCGTAAAAGTTGGCAGGGCGCGAGCGAAGAACAGTTACAACGGCGCCGGTCTGCTGAGGCGTTTGCGGAGGACGGCGAGGAAAAAAATTTTCTTACGCTGTCTGACGTTGAACCGCGGCAACCACTTGAGATGCTGGAGTGGAAGCAAGATGGAGTGCAGCACGCGGTTTTTAGCAAACTGCGGCGCGGTGGTTACGACCTAGAATATGAGTTAGATCTGCACCAGAAGACAGTCAAGGAGGCCCAACAGGCTGTGTTTCAGCTGTTTCAAAAGGCTCGCACTAAAAACTGGCGTTGTGTGCTGATCAGTCATGGCAAGGGCGAGCGCAGCACCACACCAGGAAGGCTGAAAAGTTACGTAGCTCGTTGGTTAATAGACCATCCAGACGTCATCGCGTATTGCTCGGCCCAACGCAACCGTGGGGGCGTTGGTTCCGTTTACGTGCTGATCAGAAAATCCGTGGCTGGCAAGGCGGCTAATCGGGAGCGGTTTGGGCTCAAGGGTGAGCCATAGCGCCNGGTGATTAGAGTGTTCTTACGGACAACTGTAGGCACTAAAATNTTGGGTACCGTTACGCTGCTCTGCCACGGCAACAATGGCATTCGCGCCGATTTCAGCCGCGCGATTTCGTGCCAGAACGATGAGTTCTTCGCGCACTTTGCCTAGGTTACGGTCGAGTACGACAGAGTCTTTGGTTTGGCTCGAAATCGTAGCCACTAATTTGCATGTGCTCACGTCCTCGGCTGTGCTTTGGCGTACACCTGCGCCCGCGTCAGTCAGTGATACAAATGCGCATCCGCCCAACAATAGCGCCGAGAAAGCGATTGTGGCTCGATTTAGCTGCGTGGCAATGGTGTTCATAATGGACCTCTTGTGAGTGCGATAGATTAGGGTCAAATTGTTGCTGTTGGTCAATAACATACGCATATAGGCTCAACTAAATGCGTCCTTTGTCCAACTCCAGAATGCCGCGCCCGATGTTCAGGCGCAACACGTCACTGGCGCCCTCAGCTAATCGCCAACCGCGTACTTTTCTATATAAGATCGCCAAGGGGTGGTCTTCAACGAGCGCAACCCCGCCAACCAATTGAATTGCGGTATCGACCATTTCGCCAATGGTTTCGGTGGCAAAGACTTTGCATGCCATTGCCTCGTTAACGATGTTTTCGTCCTGATCGGCTAGTCGAGCTGTCCGATAGAGCATGCTGCGTGCGGCAAAGGCTTTAATGCGCAAGTTTGCATAATGCCAGCGGACGACGTCTTTGTTGCCCCGAGCCTCACCGCTTTTGTCGGCACTGGTAAGATGGTCCTTCAGTAGTTCAAGCGTCCATAACATATAGCCGTTGGCTTGAGCGGCGAATAACAGGCGCGTATCGCCGATTTGACGCATGGCTTTGGGTAAGCCCTGTCCTGGTTCTCCTATGATGTGATGACTTGGGACGACCACACCTTCGAAACGGAATGCTGCATGGTGCGACCCATCCAAAGAAACAAATTTCTTGGCTAAAACAACACCCTCTGTATCCGTGTCGATAACCACCATGGAGGGTCCGCGTCCTTCAATGTGCACCAAACAGTTAATGAAATCCGCGTCAGCGCCACCGGTAACATAGGACTTTTGGCCAGTAACGGTAAGGTGCTCGCCGGTGATTTGGCCCTGAGTCGGCTGCACGTCATCAGGCTCAGTAAAGCCGAAGCTGGCGCGCTTGTCGCCGGCCAAGAGTGGCTCCAAGTGACTTTGCGCCAAGGCACCGGTAACACCGCCCAGCACTCCAGCACTGGGGCCGAAGACACTGTCCATATTATTCGGATTGGCGGCAGCTAAAGTTTCTCTGGCGACACATAGCATTAGCTGAGTTGGCGCCTGGTCTTTTTGTTTTGGCTGGGTGAGTGCAAATAAACCAGTCGACTTTGCGGCAGCGCGAATTTTTGCGCGGGTTGTAGCGCTACTGTCTGAGCCCACTAGATGCGTTGTAGCGAAGGCTTTGCAGGTATCGCGTAGCTCGATTAATTCTGGCGTTAACGAATCAGGCATATATTAGCTCCTAAAGATTCGGGGCGATGGTTAAAACGACGATGGCCAGCATGGCCAAAACCATAAAAGCAATCGCATAAAACAGCAGGGACTCATTGCGTTCGGCTTTATGCAATAGCGTCTCAATTTCTTCATGACTGCGCGCGCTGGCGCTGGATGTGATGCGATAACGGGTAATGCCATCGCGTTTAGGCAATCTTACGAAAAGTTCTGGGGTCGCGTCTAAACGCTTGGCAACTTCGGTAAAGCTGATGCCAGTTGTCCGCGCTATTTGTGTAGGGTGCAGGGCGCCGCCGCCCGGCTGTTCGGAAGCAGCCTCGATGAAGCAATAATACATGTCGAGAATCAGGCGGATCTTTCCGCGGAAGCGAAACTGAAATGGGAGAATGCCAAACATGATGCTGCAATGGTTCTAGGAGCGCTGAAAATACCTCCTAGGTGCCATAGAAGCAAAGCCTAACTAACTGGATCGAAATCCCATACATATTGCCCGAACGGGTGCGGGGTAGCCCTCAATTGTCCGCGAGGGGTCGTGGGCATCTAGGCATCCTGATAAGGAGCCAAAGCGCATCCATTCCGTGCTGCGTTGNTCGTCTGGGGTAGTTGCGGTGACATCAATAATTTNTACTTGGTCAAAGCCCGCCTGCTGCATCCACTGAACGACTTGCGCGGTACTGGGTACACACCAGACATTACCCATTCGAGCATAACGGCCCGATGGATATAGGGACTTCGTATCTGTGACGACCAGTGTTTCTAAGACACCCCGGCCGCCCACACTTGTGAGCGCGAACAACTGTTGAATATGTTGTAGTGGCTCTCGCCGGTGATAGAGCACACCCATACTAAGGGTCAGGTCGAATTGCACCGAACCTGGCAGTTCCTCCCCTTTGATGGGCAGTACCCAGTTTCGCCCATCGTTTAAAAAGCGTTGAATGGCGTAATGNTGAATACAAAAGAGAATGCTGGGATCGATGCCAACTACTTCATAAGCCCCGGCTTGAAGGGCGCGCCAACCGAAGTAGCCATTACCGCAGCCAATATCTAATACTCTTTGACCGCTTAGATCGCCTAGAGCGTGCTGCATCCGCCGCCATTTCCAGTCCGATCGCCATTCGGTGTCGATATGCAAATCGCCGAAGCAAAAAGGGCCTTTGCGCCACGGATGCAACCGCTGCAATGCCAGTTTCACAGCGTTCAATGTTTTTTCATCGCAGGGCATTTCAGCGCGGATCGTGTCGCCGTAAATACACGGCCCGGCAACTGCTTTTGGCAGTGATTCTGCAGCGCTGCGCCAGCGCTCGAAGTCGCCATGATAACTCGGGCTAAACCGCTCTTTGATGAGGTGCAGTGGCCAATCGGGGAGATTCTTTGGAATGTCGTAGAGGTCGATCATTACTGCTGGGGTCACTCTGGTTCGACAAGGAAAGAGGCCCAGTTCATACACCTAAACCAAGTTTGAGAATGCGCAAAGCCAGCGTCAGAAAAGCGCTGATTATGAATTTCCTCGCTGTCCACGATCATCACTTGCTCTAATGACTGTCGTTTTTGGCTGACTTCAAGCTCACTGTATCCGTTGGCGCGTTTCCATGCCAAGTGGGTACTGTCGTAGAATTTTTGCACATCAGCGTCAGATTGATGGGTTTTTTCTGACACGATCAGTAAGCCGTCGGAGCGCATCTGCGAGCGTAACCTCTGCAGCAAAGGCAAGCGAGCTGCAGGTGGCAAAAATTGCATGACGAAATTAAGNACCACCACTTTAGCATCGGTAACTGCAAATTCGGTTAGGTCAGCGCACTCGAAGCGCGCTCTTGGGTCGTTTAGTTGCTCTCGAGCCTGCGCGATCATCGCGGGTGCATTNTCAACGCCAATTACGCTCACATTGGGTGAGGTTGTTTGCTGCAAGATCGCTAAAGTGGTCGCTCCGAGTGAACAGCCTAGGTCATAGGCGGTGTCACCAGCGTTTAGGTGACGGGCGGCCATTAGTCCGGTCATCGGTATGACGGTTTCGTAGCCCGGCACTGANCGACGGATCATATTCGGGAATACCGCAACCACCTGCTCGTCGAAGACGAAGTCAACGATCTGGCTTTGTGGGGTGGCGAATATTTCATCCTTGCTCATNTGGCGCTACCCGGCTGACTGCTCAGCGGCAGTGGGCAGTCGAGGGTCGCAGCAATGCCGTGCAATAGCGCATGCTGATCTGGGTGCAGTTGCCCGTCGGCGAGGGCAACTGCAGCGCAGGCCTCAAGCAACTGCTGCTTTTGCAGGGGCTTTAGATTTCGCAGCTGCCCAAGGACATCATTCAATTGCTCGTAATCGAAATCGGCCAGTGAGGAAAGCGGCAGTGTCAGATTTAATCGCTTAGCGCCCGCCTCGTAACTATTTTTCGCCGCGGAGCTTCGGTGGGCAATCGCGGACAACAAACTGCACACTTGTCTGTGCAGTTTGCGAAAAGAACCGATGCGGCCGGCGGCACGGTGNGGGTGTTCAAAATGAGCATACAATTCCTTGGTCATGACGCGATGCAAAACCCACTCGAATATGTCTACTTGCTGATCAAAAACGATCAGCTCCGCTGCGTTGTTGCTGAAACGTTTATATTGTCGAAATGACAATTCTTTTAGCGTTGGCATAGCCATTTCCAATAGCAGCAGTAACTGACTCGAATTACTCGCTTGCACCAACGGCAGCAATCGCTCGGTATATCCCGGTACTCCCGGCTCCGCCTGGGCATGGATTGTATCTAACTGACCTTGTGCAACCTCTGCATTCTTATCAATAAGCATGGCGTAAATCAGCCCGCGGGCCTCGTAAGGATCATGGGCAGCGTTGGCGAGACGTGGGTTGCAGCTTTGGAGCAAAGTTGCGGCGGCTTCGACANGGCCNTGGCCGATTTGGTTCACNACGGCATCGGGACGATTAGTGGAGGAGGCGTTCGTTCCGGCGAAACCGGCGGTGCTTTGATGAGTGCGGCCATTGCCGTCGTTGCTCAAGGAACCTTGCCATTGCGGTTGCAGAGCCTTGATTCGATCCTCGAGCGGTGGGTGGGTGGCCATCAAGCGGCTGAAAGATTTGATGCTGCCAAAGAACAGGTGGCTCGACTCGTCCGCAGTCTTGGCTTTGATCTCTGAACCTGTCGCGTGACCGCCTATTTTCTTCAGNGCGTTAGCGATTCCGTCNTTTGAGCGCGTAAATTGAACAGCGGCGGCGTCGGCGAGAAATTCTCGTTGTCGGCTCACAGCGGCTTTAATGAGATTGCCGAAAAAGGTGCCACCATAGCCGACAATGATGAGCCCCAAGGCAAGCGCCATTTGTTGACCGCGATCTTTGCTGCGGCTGAAGGCNGAGCCTCGCAACAAGCCATAGCCAATCATGCCAATAAAAAGAATGCCGCTGAGTAACGCGATAAGTCTGATATTAATGCGCATGTCGCCATTGATAATATGACTGAACTCGTGGGCTACCACACCCTGCAGTTCGTCTCGGTTGAGCAAGTCCAGCGTCCCTTGGTTAATGCCAATGACCGCATCGTCTTGGCTGTAGCCTGCGGCAAACGCGTTGATGCTTGGCTCTGGAATCAAATACACGGGCGGTACTGGCAGTCCCGCAGCGATGGCCATTTCTTCGACCACGTTCAGCAGTTGGCGTTGCTGGGGATTTTCAGTGTTCTGACGGACAGGCTGGCCCCCCAGGGATTCTGCGACGACTCTGCCGCCACCGCGGAGTGTTAGAAACTTGAACAGACTTGCTATGGCGATCACGCCCACCACGCCAACGCTAATCAATAGCCAAATCTCTGGAGGTTGAGCCGCTAAGACGTCCGGGCCCAGACCGAACCCCAAAGCCACTGCTGCCAAAAGATTAGTGAGCACCACNAGTGATGCGANGGCTGCGATAAATAAAAAGATCAGNAGCCGGGTTTTGCCCCGAGCCCTATCCTGAGCCTGAAAAAAATTCATGCGGTATTAAAAAGATACCTTGGGTGCAGCTTGAATTTCTGCCGAGTCCTCAAATTCCAGCAGCTGCGCATCGGTTGGATGACCGAATATGTTGGCGAACAGTATCGGCGGAAACGAAGCGCGATAGGTGTTGTATTCCGTTACTTGATCGTTAAATGCCTGGCGAGAAAATGCCACTTTGTTTTCGGTAGTGGTCAGTTCTTCCGTCAACTGCATCATGTTGGTATTGGCTTTAAGATCTGGATAGGCCTCCATCACAACGTTTAATCGCCCCATAGCATTTGTGAGGATGCCCTCAGCGCCGGCCAGTTCTTTCATGGCAGTGCCATCACCCGGATTACCTGCTGCTGCTTCCAATCCAGCCATGGCCTGATTGCGCGCTGCAATAACCGCCTCAAGGGTATCGCGTTCGTGAGCCATATAGGCTTTGGCGGTTTCGACCAGATTAGGGATCAGGTCGTAACGACGCTTTAATTGCACTTCAATCTGTGAAAAGCCGTTTTCATGTCGATTTTTTAGGGCGACTAACTGGTTGTAAATTGAGGCGGCCCAAAACGCTAACACCGCAAGGACGAGGAGTAGAATAATCAGTTCCATTAGGATTGCTCGAGTGCACTCATTGATTTCTCATAGTGCGATTGTGTCACGAAAATGCAAGGTGTGATCGATTAAGTCACGGCCGCAAACTCTCTAAGTTGCAAGCACCTGAGTTATAGTCTCGTAACAGCAATGCGAGGATGGGTGATGACACAGCAAGGGTCCGCTGAATTTAATGGCGCTGAATTTCGGCAGGCTATGGGGAATTTTTGTACTGGGGTAGTCGTTGTGACTGGTCTCGATGGCGATTCGCCAGTAGGGTTTACCGCACAATCTTTTGTGTCGTTGTCGCTTGATCCGCCCCTAATCGCGGTTTGTCCNGGCAAGTCGTCGTCAAGTTGGCCGCGAATTCGGGCAGCCGCTGGATTCTGCATAAATATTTTGGCTGCCGATCAAGTAGCGATTTGCCAGGCCATGGCGCAATCCGGGCCGAACAAGTTTGCTGATATAGACTGGCATGGAGGTCTAACGGGCGCGCCAATAATAAGTGGGGGTCTTGCTTACGTGGATTGTCGGCTATGGGCTGAACACGAGGCCGGGGATCACACGATCGCTATTGGTGAGGTTAAAGATTTTAGCCTAGTCAACGAGGATGCTTCGCCGTTATTGTACTTTCGGAGCAGTTTTGGGGTATTCGGAGGAAACTAATGAATCTAAATAGTCGTGTATGTGAAATCTTAGAAATTGAAAAGCCTATTGTGCTTGCTGGGATGGGCGGGGCGAGTTGCCCCGCATTAGCGGCGGCAGTATCTAATGCGGGTGGGCTCGGAGTGCTCGGCGCTGCAGCCTGCGGCCCGGAGCAACTGCGTCGGTGGATTCGCGAAACTCGGGAATTGACTGATCGGCCTTTCGGCGTTGATACATTATTGCCAGCATCAGTTCGACGGGCGAATTACGATGAAATGGAAGGTCCAACGCCTGCAGATCTTTTACCAGAACGCAAAGACTTTGCGGCTGAGTTTATGGCCAAGGAGGGCCTCGAGCCGGTGGAGGCGGACCCTGCAGAAGATCAGGAGCGCGATGGTCCGCCGCTATTTACAGCCGAATTTTTTGAGGCCCAGATGGAGGTGATTATTCAGGAACGGGTGCCGGTTTACGCTTCAGGTTTGGGTAATCCGGGCCCTTGGATGACTGAACTGCGGGCTAATGGTACGAAAGTTATGGCGGTTGTTGGAGCAGTGCGCCACGCTATTCAGGTTAAGTCGTCGGGTCTAGACATTATTGTNGCGCAGGGGCATGACGGTGGTGGACATAATTCACCCGTTGGTACGATGGCGCTGATCCCTCAAGTCGTGGACGCCGTAGGCGATACGCCGGTGCTTGGTGCGGGCGGCATATCTGATGGCCGCGGTGTGGCCGCCGCGCTCATGCTTGGAGCAGAAGGAGTATGGGTAGGTTCGGCATTTTTGGCGTCGGAAGAAGCGAATATTTTTGATTTTCAAAAACAGGCGATCGTAGAGTCCACGGAAGAAGGAACCTCTGTATCGCGCACCGTAACTGGAAAGCCTGCGCGCATAATTCGCTCTAAATGGACGGAACATTGGGTACGTGAAGATGTAGAACCATTACCTATGCCCTATCAGGGTGCGGTATCAGGGCCGGTAATGGCGGCGGCGAACCGCGACGGCCGTGGAGACATCAATCCGGGATTCGCCGGTCAGGGCATTGGGATGATCAAGGCGGTCAGGCCGGCTAGAGAAATCTTTGATGAGTTGGTTTACGGCGCTGAACAGGCGCTGTCACGCACAACTAATTTGCTCCGTTGAACCAATAGCGACTGGGTCGGGCAGTCAGCGTCCGACCCAGTTGTCTGGGGCTTTAGCCCGTAACTGCTTCTAGGCATTCCCAATGTAGGTCGCCAAATTGGCCATTGGGATTGACTGGCTGTATGCAGACATGGTCGGCACCCGCATCGATATGTTCTTGCACTCTCGTTTTTATCGCGTCGGCGCTGCCCCAGGCGAACGTTGCGTCGATGAATCGATCGCTCAGATCATCGATGTCTTGTTCGGTCATACCCATGCGCAGCCAATTGTTGCGGTAATTTGGCAGTCGTTGATAAATCTTAGCAACGGGCCGAGCCAGCTCCCGCGCTTTGCTCGCATCAGGTTCGAGTATGACTTTTTGTTCGACGCATAATTTTGGTCCCCGGCCAAGGATCCCTCGAGCCATTGCGGTGTGCTCGGGCGACGTAAAGTAGGGGTGTGCCCCATCCGTCTGTTCTCTAGCAAGTTCCAGCATCTTTGGCCCGAGTGCTGCGATCAGAGTGATCGGCGTCTCCGCCGGTGCGGGACCGCTGAAGATAGATGCACTCATTTTTTCTAGATAGCTGCGCATTGTCGCGACTGGTGGTCCATAGTCCAGTCCGCGAACGCCCTCAACGATAGGCTTGTGCGATACCCCCATGGCCAATGCGAAGCGACCTGAGGATTGTTCGGCCAAGGTACGCTGCGCGGCCAGCATAACCCCTGGTTCGCGGTTGTAGATGTTCACGATGCCCGTCGCAAGGTTCAGTGTTTTGGTATGGGCGAGCAGCCAACTGGCCGTTGTAAGCGGGTCTTTGCCCATAGTCTCCGGCAGCCAGAGGGTGCCGTAACCCATTGATTCTATGCGCTGCGCCGCAGCTGCAGCCTGATCGCTGCCAACACCATCAAAAAAATACCAAACGCCTAATTTTCCCAGATCCATATCATCCCCCTAAAATGCTGAGCGTATTGTCCGGACTCGCTGGCATTGAAGCAACAGTCGGTTTGGCATTCAGAGGATCTTCATGCCGACAGCGGCTGGGGTTAGTAGTAAACTATGGCCCGCTTTGTGGTTGGCCACCCTGTGAATTCGCAAGAACAAAAACAACATCCTAGCAGTACTGCAGATCCCACCGATTCTTTACTCGACGCGGCAACTATGGTGCGNCCCTCGATNTGGCAGTTAGCATTACCATCGATTTTGGGCAACCTTAGCTACACGATTGTAGGAATGGTGCAAACTAAGTTTGTCGGTGAGCTGGGCGCTCAGGCGCTTGCTGCGTTAGGCGCTGGACAAAGAATCTTTTTTGCCATGCAGGCTATTTTGATGGCAATCAGTGCNGGCACTACGGCNCTAGTAGCGCGCGCGTGGGGTGCAGGAGACTATGACGAGGCGAGCCGTGTAACCATGGCATCCTTGGTTTTGGCTGCAGTGTTTTCGTTCGCAATCGCATTTTTTGGATTCTTTCTTGCCTCGCCGGTGGCGTCGGTATTTGGATTGGATCCGGTCACGTTAGAGTTGGCGGCCCAAAATATCCGCTGGCTGTCAATCTTCAATTTAGCGTTTGCCGCCATGTTCGTTTTAAGTGCGGCACTTAGGGCATCGGGCGATGCGTGGTCGCCGTTGTGGATCAGCGCGGGTGTCAATCTGCTGAATTTGCCTCTGTTATATGTCTTTATTTTCGGCTTTGCGGTGGTGCCCGCAATGGGCGTTGCCGGCGCGGCGATAGCCGCTGGCATCTCCTTCACTTTCGGCTCTGGGGTGTTGTTGGTGTTGTGGGTCCGGCAGAAATTTCGGGTGCGCCATGTTGCTGGTGGATGGTGGCGCCGCGCACGCTTGCGTGCTTTGCTGGACATTGGCTATCCCGCAGCGCTAGAGCAGGGGGTCTTCCAGCTGGGCTTCTTTATTTTTCTAATGCTCATCGGCAACACCTATGGCACTGAAGCGTTTGCAGCATACAACATCGGCGTGAACATACTGGCCGTNTGCATGACCGTGGGATTCGGTTTTTCGATAGCAGGGTCGACATTGGTGGGCCAGCATTTAGGCGCGAAGGATCCAGAGGCAGCAAGTCGCAGCGGCTGGCGATCAATGTGGTTGGCGGTGGCATCCATGGGCGGGCTTGGTTTGCTGATTGTGGTATTCGCGCAACAACTGGCGGTGTACTTCATTGGTGATGACGTTAAGACCATCGATTACACGGTTCAATTCATATATCTGTTGGGAGCTATGATGCCGTTGCTGGCCGTGGAATTCGCTATTGGTGGTTCTCTGCGAGGTGCCGGCGATACGCGCTTCCCGCTTGTCGCGACAGTGCTGGGTTTACTGGTCGTGCGCTGTGGTCTCGCGGCCTTGGCTGTTTATCTGCAACTTGCGGTATTTTGGGTCTACGCGGCGTTGGTTGGCGATTATGTTTTGAAAGGCACGCTGCTGATCTGGCGCTTTCGCAAGGGTAAATGGAAGAAAATCGTAGCCAATCCGCATTACCAATAATGAAGGCGCGGGGTGCTAGTGATCTTTTGTTTGCTTTGCGCGAATAGCTGAAGACGATATATCGTTTCTAAATTGTTCAGCCGGCACGGCTTGGCACAGGCCTGCCAGTTCTGTCGGTAAATTTAGATCGGTTAATTCGACAAACTGTTGTTGCAAACGCCGACCGAAAACTAGAAAGCGAGCGCCCTGTGCGGCGAGATTATTGAATGCGTCCAGCATACGAACCGGATCGTCAGCATAAAACCGAGGTTCTGCGATTCTGCTCAGAGTGTCAGTGCCAAGCACAAATGTTGCATGAGGGAATTGCTTGGCTTTTTGTTCGAAGTTGCTCAGATTCGTTAGCCANACAGGCCTCTCTGCCAAGCCCTCTAGGCGCTCATGGGCGGTGAGGTAGTCTAAGTCTGGTTTGTCGGCATTACGCAAAGTCATTTCGAAAGCGCCGCTCAGGCCTGTAATCGCTTCTGCAGTTGCCAACATTTCTCGGTGCCCGTCATGGGCCGGATTGAAAGATCCCGGCAACAGCAAACGCCCGTCGTGTTGTTGCGTGCAGGTGGCGTAGGGTGCCGCTGCGAGTAGCGGCTGCCAAGATGCCGGGGCAGAGTATTCGCGCATAGCGAATTTGCTGGCGTGGTGTTGTTGCTCAGAACTTAACAGGCATAATTCGATGGTCGCCCAGATTGCCTCGTTGAGTTGTAACTCTTGCGCAGACCTTGGATCTGCGTTGTCTAACAGCAGTTCGAAACAGCTGCTTTTTTCAGCGGTTTGTATTGCCCAGTGGGCTCGGGTCTGGCCTTTTTTCTGTAAAGAACTCGACAGGCTAGCCGATAAACCGATTCCGAAAGCTTCAGTGGCACCTAGATCACGGGCTCGTTGGTAGGCGCGCATTGATAATGCGCGGCCGGTTTGATTCGATGCGGCCTGTTCTGGTGTGGTGCCAAGCAGGTCTGAGAGCGCCTTCGCAGCATAGGGCACTGCAGCCTCCAGCACTGTATTCGAAGCGCCGGGTACACTTAGAAGGTCGCTGAGCAGGAGGCTGCCGCCGCCAGTGAGATAGACCACGCCCTGCCAATGCGAGGCGTGCAGGCGTTCGGCGCGTTCTGTCATTGGATGGTGTTAGCCCGTGGTTTGCTCATCAGTGAGGAACTCCTTTACCCGTTCAACGAAGCCGTCCAATTGGTCGTGATGCACCCAATGTCCAGCATTAGCGAAAGCTACGACCTCCACTGGGCACTTGAATGCTTTCGTGCGGCCGTCGGCTACTGGATCTGAAGCCCAAGATTCTAAACCGCGAACCAATAGAGTTGGGCAGGTTATATCAGCGTACAGCTTGGTCATGTCGTCAAAGGGAATGCCAATGGGTGAAAAATTGCGCACGTAATTATCGAATTTCCAGCTAAAGGTGCCGTCTTCGTTCTGGTTGCTGCCGTGAATCGTCAAGTGTCGCGCTTGCTCCTCGGAGAGATGTGGGTTCTCTGTCTGCATGCGTTGGAAAGCGTCTTCTAAAGTAGGGTAGCGTTTGACGATGCGAGCAGATGATTTGCGTAGATCTGAAAACCAGTTGTGTAAACGTTTTTCTGCGGGCTGATTGAAGCGCTCTGCAATCATAGATGGAGGTGGCCCCATACCTTCGATGGCTACCAGTTTTTTGACATTCGCTGCGTGCAGAGCGGTGTACAACAGCGAGATTGAGCCGCCCAGCGAGTGGCCAATAACAGTTACCGGTGACATCTGCTTTTGCAGTAGCAACTGCGCAATGTCGTAAACGTAGTCGATTTGACTGTAGGCGCCACCAACCATCCATTGACTGTCGCCGTGGCCTCTCAGATCGGGTGCAATGATGTGGTAGTCATCGCGAAATTGCTCGGCGACCCAATCCCAGTTTCGGCAATGATCGCGACCACCATGAATTAAGATCATTGGCGGCGCGTCTGGATTACCCCAGTCGACATAGTGCAGTCTCAAGCGCTGTGAAAAATAAGTGTGTGAGGTTGGACCATGCATATGTCTTTCGTTCCGAAGCCGTTGGTGACGGTCTATTAGTATAAGCCACTGGCTGGTGTCGGTGGTCAATTTATCCAGGTTTGCGCATTTTGTTGGCGTTTTCGATCCTATACACAGCACGACGCGCAAAATAAGCCTCGATCACAAAACCAAGGATCAAAATGAACGCAGCACTGGTGTGACTAAGCCATTGCAGAGTAAAGAGAATTTGTGCGGCAACGTAGATGCCGATGACACGAATAATGCTCGCGTAAGCCATGCCACCGGTTTTTCGCTCGTTCATTAAGCGACCATGATAATAATTTCGATAGATGATGATCGCTGGCATTAGACACATGATTAAAGTGACATCTATAGCAAGACCTGTCAGTTCTGTGGACAGCCCCATGGATTTATTCCAGACGAGGTCGGCGAGATCGGTCAGCGTAAACAGCAACATACAGCCTGTTAGGCCGCCGCAGATTACGATCATAAAACGAATTTTGTTGCGCAGATCTGTGAACCCAAAGGTAATGAAAAAATGACGAAACTGGTTCGCCGCTTGTTGAAAGATCATGCTGAAATCGAACGCCACGCGCAGGGCGGCAATGGTAAGTAAGCCGTCGGGCATGCGGGCAACGAAAGCAAAAAGAATCGGTCGTGACAGCGCAAACATGACGCCAGTGGTAGACACAGGAATGAAGAATTTTACAAGCTCTTGGTAGCGGACATCACTGTGTTCGGGCGTTTCAGGCAGGCTGTAAAAATACCGATAAGCGAACAGTAATAATGCGATCAACAAGCATACGGCGAAGGTCTCTGAGCCCACGACCACGAGTACTGGTGGTGCGCCCAAAGCGAAGCCACTTACCAAGGCGGTAATGACAGTGCCGAGATAGATAAAATTGAATACAGTGATCCAGCCAGTTAGGCGTGCCTGAGCAAGTAAGCCGGTAAAGTAGTGGCGCTGTCCGTTTAACATGATTAGCGGGCACAACAGTAGTAAATACTCTCTGACACGTTCGACCACGGCAGGCTCTATGCTAAAGATTAGTGCGATCAAGGATGCGCCTGCCGGCGCGGTGGCAAGGAAAAACAGCGGCGTNGTGGTGATTATGCTTGCTGCGACTACAAAGCGCCAAGCGCGGCGGCTGCCTTGCTTACTGCGAGCATAAACGTTGGACAGTTGGGCGATGAATTGCTGACTGGCGTTGAAAAAACTGAACACGCCAAGGGATAGCGCCAGAATAGCCAGTTCTGTGACGGCNTCGGGATAGCGCGCGAGGGTCGCGTTTTGAAACTGAACCGACAAAACCATGCCGACTGCCGTGAGCGCAAGGGGCCAATAAAATGCCCAATAATTGCGCACACTTATTCTGCAGTAGCTGGGTTACGGCGTCTTTTCAAACAGCAGCTGAAATGTCACAGGAACCGCAAGGCTGATATCGGGCAGGTTCGCGATTGCGCGAAGCTGCTCGACCCCT
>PAFJ01000013.1 GCA_002704325.1 Gammaproteobacteria bacterium
GTCTTGGCGCCAATGTTTCATCGTCATGGGCTCCGACATTGAGCCATCAGGCATTTGCACGATCATGACAAGAATGTGTTGAAGGCTTATGAATGGCCCGCGATCTTCAACTACAAAAATATACTCGGTACCCCATGACTGGTAGGGCGCTTTCGGCACATAGCCATCTTCAAAACCAATGGTTTCGATAAAATCGAAGGACGCTTGATACTCACCAGCCATGGCCAAAATTGCCAGACGATCGCGCTCGTAAGCACTTAAGCCGTCTTCGGTAAGGCCTAACCATGCCGCATTAGGCTGCGGCGCTCTTGTTACCCCAGCACCTCTGGTCGTGCCCCCACGCGGCGCTAACTGACTGTCTGAGTGAAACTGCCAAGAGTATGTAAAACGTCTCGTATCTTGCTGCTGAGACGATTCGTTAGCAATGGCGTTGGCGGCCATAGACGATGCACTACAAACCATCAGCGCGAGCACCATGACCCATCGCACATCGAGCTTAGTCAAGATCGGCTCGCACTTTGTTCCTTTCATCAATCCATTCCATCCTGCATTCAAATAGTGATGCCGCCGGTGCTGAGTAACGTGGCCAACCTGCCTGTGAGTTGTTGTATAGGTCAGGGGCCCCGGGCGGTTACCCCTTCAGAGCGAACGTTCCTTTCATAACAACAGAGTGACTCATCACAGTACAAAAAAAGCTGTAAGCATCTCCAGCATTTAGGCCGGCTGTTGCAAAGGTCACGCTCGTAGATTCACCACCGCCAATGATCGCTGTAGCAGCGATGACGCGTGGATCGTCAGCCTTCAGATATCCGCCCGCAGCGCCCGCGACGTTGCCATCGTTTTGGATCGGCTGAAGATCGGCTGTTTTAGCCAGCACCCAGTTATGACCCATCGCTGCCGCGGGCAATCTCCCAGTGTGCTTAAAGTTTATTGTTGCATTCGCGCAGCTTGCTGGTATCTCAATTTTTGGGGTGCTGAAGCTCAGGGCGTCGCCCGCTTCNACNTCAACCGTACAGTCGTTTGCGANTGCAGCCTGAGAAAAAATGGCTGTTGTAAAGACTAAAGCCAAGCGTGTTATTGTTTTCATATCTTCTCCTTTTGGTCCCTCATTATATTCGTCTTAGGACTATTCTGTGTTTGAAATTACTCAGACAAGGCCAACGGATAACGGACTGCGGATTCGCAAAAGGACTCGGCCCAATATACTTTCGAGGCTTATTGGACGGTCGCAAACGCTAGACGTTGCTTCCGGGTTATCTCCATAAAGACTCACTTGGCCATCCGGCGACAGGCGCAAGCGCTTGACTACCAACCCGACCGGCGCCACGTGCGCCACAACGACGTCACCGTTGACCAATTGCAAGTTTTTTAACACTAACACTAGGTCTTGCGGGCGCAATGTCGGCAGCATGCTCGTGCCGTGGACGCGAAAAACTTCAGGCACGCTCTAATACGGGCTGACAGATCGGCAACTCCGGAGGATACGGTGCGAGCACAGTTTGGGTCTCGAGGCCTTTGCTCTGCCAGAACATTCGCGCGAACTCGTTGACCAAGGTCACCAAGTTTTCGCCATCCGCTCGATCAATGCCCTGCTTACAGGCAGAACCCGCCTGCATGATTCGATGCACCAAGTCGTGAACGCCGGGATTCGCCTCTACCTGAGGGGCTTTAAAGAAATCACCCCAAATGATGGTCACCTCGGTTTTCACAATACCGGCTTGTTGCTCTTTCTCCATAACCACTCGGGCGAGTTTCGCACTTTCATCCGGTGTTTTTGGGGTCCCTACCTCTGCAATGATATCCATCAGGCGAACCACGCTTAGAGCAGACACTTGCGCCACAGCCGGATCGTATATTTTGCAGGGGATATCACAGTGCGCGGCAACACCTCTCAATTTAAGCATTGCCGATACTCCGCACCACCGGTGTGCTGCCAAAATCTTTATGTCCCACCACCTTAAGGGCCAGCGCGTCCTTGTCTATCGGCGGTTGCGGCAGTGTTTTTATACGGACTGCAATCGCAACGCTGAGACTCATCAGCAGCGCTGCTATGGCAATTAGCCACATCCCCCAGAGATCTGCATGAGCCATGGACAATAATGGACCGTCGTGGGCAAGCGCATGCCCGCTAGAGAAAATAAGGGCGAGACCGAACGCGAATTTCATCTGATTTGCTCCTCATAGGTAATCAAGTGACACTTAGGCAATGCGACAAACTGCACTATACTATAATGCAAATGATAATGATTTGTATTTAGTATTGTAAGTGCAAATTCTATTTTTCAGCGCGATTAACACGGAATATTCATGCAAAGAGCAATGAGCGAAACAGAGCTAGAACAATTCATCGACAGCAAGCCAGGCTGGATCATTTTAACNACCATTGGCGCCGACGGCTTTCCCCACAGTGTGCCTTTGGGCTACTTTCGCGACGGCACAAAGATCTATCTCGGGTGCAAGGACCACACTCAAAAAATACGCAACNTCGAACGCAACCCCAAGGTCTCGCTTTGCCTTGAAAGCGGATCAACAATGAGCGACATCAAAGGCGTCTTGCTGAGAGGCACTGCGACTATTGTGCGAGAACCAGAGGANAGATTGTCACTCCACCAGTTGGCAGCTCGACAACGCGGCGTGCCTGAAGACAACCTACCGCAGTCCGTGAGCGAGGGTGCCGCGTATATCAAGGTGACCGATTATACCGTTACGTCTTGGAACTACGGCTCTTGAGCAGCGAGCGCTGCCCTAGCTTCGAAGAACATCATAACCATCACTCTCTCAGCGTCCTTGATATTCGATATCGGCTCTGACAGCGCGACCTCAACGAGGTTGTCTTTGTTGGGGGTTGTTCCGTCGCCGTGATCTCGCTCAATAAGCATCGAAGTATCGTTAACGTCTATAATCTGCGCGGACTCTGCTTCTCGCAGCCCAGCAAAATGATGCAGATAGGCGAGCACCGCATCGGGATGGTCGCTATTCATATGCTCGATTATTTCTGCTCTAACCTCCCGATCAATCTTAGACAAAATGCTCTCCTTTCATCTTCTAAACGACATTTTTGACAAACGCTAAAAACACTGGGCAACCGCCGCACGGCACTACCAAAATGAACAATCACCCTAGCTCATACCCAACCTAGTCTTGACTTCCTCGAGCGCCTTAGCTTTTTGCAACCCTTCTTGCGTTGCTCCGATTTTCCAGTAACTACTGACGTATGAACCCTGAACATCAGACTTCAAGGGCTTCAGTTTTTTTCGCGCTGCTCGCATTAATTCGAATTCACCCGCAACCCAGATATACGGCGCACCATCCAGCCAAGCTAAGGTCTCCAGTCGCTGAAAAAGTTCGCCCGAATAGACCATGGGATTTGCATTAACAATCCATTCAACCTGCACACCCGGTGGTTTTACTAAATCAACACTGTCTTCTGTCGAGGGCACCTCTAAGAAAGCAAAACCCACCGAGTCTTCAGGTAAGCGCTGCAAATTTACCGAAATCGCGGGAAGCGCACTGAGATCGCCAAAGAATGCAAACCAATCCGCTTTTGCATCCGCAAGCTTTGTTGGGCCTGGCCCTGCAATGGCTAATGTGTCGCCCCTACTAGCAGCGGTCGCCCACGCAGACGCTGGTCCGGAATCTCCATGCAATACGAAGTCAATNTCCAGTTCACACGTCTCCGCTCTAAATGCCCTTACCGTGTATGACCTTTTAACTGCGCCCTTAGCAGAGTCTGCATCCACAACAGGTAACCCTTGGGGATGAAATAGGGCTTTTACATAACCGCTCTCAGCGTCGGTTGGAAAATCAGCCAGATCGTCACCGGACAGCGTTATTCTTTTCAAATGCGGGCTGACCGCGCAAGTTTTGATGACCTCAAGAGATCTGACACGAATCGACATTACAGTCTCACAAAGAGATTAAGTGGCAAAAAGAAAGCTGATTTACCACTTCGGATNACGCCGGAGGATTTGCTCGCGCCCAAATAAATGAGCGCACACAAGTGAACACGTATAAAACGCCCGAAATCAGCAGCATTAATTTAGAGGCTCCGGCAGCCGGATTAGCAAACGCATCGCCGCCCGAAAAGACACCGCGAAAAAAATCTAAACCGCCTAAAAAAGCCACCAGCCCAAACAATATGGCAATGTGCATCCAAACTTTTCGCCGTGCCGGGAGCGCTAAGCACAACGCACCCATTACCAGAATAGGCACCCCAAGCATGGCCGGAATCCAAGAGGTGAGCGATGTAGAGCCAGAGCTAAGCGAAACTATTGTCGCCCACGCGATCAGCCAAAGCCCATAGATCAAGGTCCAGCGAGACATATCAATATTCAAAAAAGTGAATTGTTGCGACACAGGTCCTCCAAAACGATCAACCATGAGTGCGCTAAAAACCGTGCAGCCTGGTTTTCAACATTATTGTTCAGCCTCCGCAGGCTGTAGTATCCTAAATACAAATAGTTATCATTTGCAAGAAAGGAAGCGCGTTGGCAGATTTATCAGCATCGGACCTAGCAGACCAAATAGTCGAAGCAAAAAATTCNCTGGTAGTTTTGGGTCGACGAGTTTTTCGTATTTCTTCGGAGTTAAGCAGTCTGGATGAGAGTCAACGGGCGCTCGTGCGACAACTCTCTGAGGACCACGAGCTATTTGACGATCCGCAGATCATATACGCAAAGATGGATGAGTTTTATAAGGCTTGCACAGGGTATGTCGAATTGCTGAAAGATTTAAACGTCCGCTTGGTTGAACTGTCCGGCCAGCCTCATCAAACCGCAGCAGAGGATATTCCACGCTGAGCACAACATACTCGCGGTCTTTGTACTGTGTCCGGACAGCCCTGCCTGAATCTTTGCAAGTAGCTTTGACTAGAGGTCTGGCCCCATATTCGCCATCGCAAAGGCAAATAAATCAGCGTACTGATCGATGATTTTTTCCGTCGGGGTGCCGGCGCCATGACCGGCGTCTTTTTCTATGCGAATCATCACCGGCGCTGAACCGCCCTGCTTTGCCTGTAAGTGCGCTGCAAACTTGAATGAATGCGCAGGCACCACTCGGTCATCATGATCGCCCGTGGTCACTAGGGTCGCTGGATATTCGGTGCCCCCTTGGACATTGTGCACCGGTGAATACCCCAACAAATAATCGAACATGGCCTTGGATTGCTCGGCTGTGCCGTAGTCGTATGCCCAACCAGCGCCCGCGGTAAACGTGTGGTAGCGCAGCATATCCAGCACCCCTACTGCGGGTAACGCCACCGCCATGAGATCTGGGCGCTGGGTCATTACAGCACCCACCAGTAAGCCGCCATTACTGCCGCCACGCACCGCTAAGTGCTGGGCATCGGTGATGCCATTGGCAATTAGATACTCTGCAGCCGCGATAAAATCATCGAACACATTTTGTTTATTCATCTGGGTACCCGCGTCATGCCAGGCCTTGCCATATTCTCCGCCGCCGCGAAGATTTGGCACCGCGTATACACCACCTGCCTCAAGCCAGGCAGCCATCGCACTGGAGAAACTTGGCGTGAGACTAATATTGAAGCCGCCATAGCCGTACAAAATCGTCGGGTGCACTCGCTCAGGGTCAAGATCAGCACGATGAGTAATGATCATCGGCACCTCCGTGCCGTCCTTCGACTTGAAGAACACCTGTTCGGATACGTAGGCGTCGCTGTCAAAGGGCGCTTTTGAAGGACGGTAGATTGACGACTCACCGCTCGCAATATCCAACTTAAACAGAGTGCTGGGAGTCTTGTAGTTGTCGAAGCTGTAGTACACCGTCGTATCTTTAGCCTTACCGTTGAATCCCGCTGCATCGCCGGGACCCGGCAAGGCTATTTCGCGCACCAACTGACCGTCGAGAGAAAACTGCTTCACTTGGGAAATGGCGTCCACCATATACTGCGCAAAAAACTGACCTCCCGCGGCTGAGACACTTAACACATGCTCNGTTTCGGCAATCACATCCTGCCACTGCTGTGGAGCATCTAACTGAAATTTAACCAAGCGACTGTTCGGTGCGGATCGATTAGTTTCCGCGAACAAAGTTCCGTCCTGACTGAAAACAATACTGACATCAGCTGTTTCATCACTTGCGATGATCACCAGCTCTGAATCAGGCTCGGTTAGATCCTTTGCGAACAGGCGGTTTCCCGATGTGGTATTACTCGCATAGACCACCAGAAATTGCTCGTCTTCAGTGACATACCCAGAGACATAGCGATATTTTTCTTCGACGCCGTCACCAAACACTACCCGATCAGCAGATTGTGGTGTGCCCAATTGATGAAAGTACAGACGATGGTGATCTGTTTTAGCGGTTAGCTCATTGCCCTCGGGCGAGTCGTAGCGGGAGTAGTAGAACCCCTGCTCGCCCTGCCACGCTAGACCGCTGAATTTAACGTCATCGATTTGGTCGATCACTTCGAGGGATTCGGTATCAATAACTTCGACGCTACGCCAATCCGCGCCACCCTCACTTTTCTGATATGCCGCCAAGTTTCCTGACTTGGCAAACGACAACGCAGCGATAGAGGTCGTGCCGTCCTCGGACAAGGTGTTGGGGTCAATAAAAACGCTTTCTTCACCCGCAGCATTGAGGCGATANACGACCGCNTGGTTTTGTAAACCAGAATTACGCCGGAAGTAAGTGTACTTGCCCTCGTCGACCGGCGCGCTCTCACGCTCATAATCCAAAAGCCTTGCCAAACTTTTCGCGAATGCCTGTTTTTGCGGCAGCGTATCGAGATAAGTAAATGTCACGGCNTTTTGCGCGTCGACCCAGGCACCGGTCGCGGCGCTCATATCGTCCTCTAGCCAGCGGTAAGGATCGGTGACTTCGGTACCGAAGTAGACATCCACAACAGGATCTTGCTCGGTATCTGGGTATGTAAACACTGTGTCCTGCTTCATCGACGGCTGCTCACAGGCCGCCACGCAAACACAGCAGATCGCCATAACTAGAGCTGAACGCATATTCACTCACTCCTATTATTCCTAGCAATAGAGGATTTAGTCGCTGAGTCTAGCCTAGACCCAGCGCACTTTTAAGATTGGTTTTCCATTAGCCACGGCACATCGATCGCNTCATCAGATCACGATCAAAGCCTGCAGCAACACCAAATTTTCCGAGTTANTCGAAAATATACGGTTCTAANGTCTCTTGTGCACGGGTTCGATATTTATGCCANGTACCGCCACCGTANTAGGCCAGACTTCCCGGCTCGGCTTCGCCATGGCCATTGTAATAAGTAATGCAGTCGCGCAATGGGCGCGTCAACTGATCGGCATCGCGACAATGTTTGGCATAAGTATCTTCGTGCTCAGCCTCTACATCCACCACCCCGTTGCCTTGATCGCGCATGGTTTCAAGCAGCCAGACCACGTAGTCACCATGCTCTTCGATGGCATTGGTGAAATTGAAGCTACCGCCTCCGCCCTGCGGGCCAGAAATCAAAAACAAATTAGGAAAGCCCTTACTGTGCAATCCAAGGAACGTTTTTGTGCCTTCCTCCTGCCATTTATCGCGCAACGTGCGGCCTTCCCTGCCAACGATCATATTGAAGGTAGAGGTTGCCATCCACTGAAAGCCTGTCGCGTAAATCAAGACATCTAACGGGTACTCTTTGCCATCATGAACCACCCCTCGTGCGTTGATTTCACTCACCCCTCTGGGCGCGGTATCGACGAGATGCACATGGGGCAAATTAAAAGTTGGCAAATATTCGTCGTGAAATGTTGGTCGTTTGCAACCGTATGGGTAGTAGGGCTTCAGCGCCGCCGCTGTAACCGGATCTTCTACGATAGCGTCCACCCGAGCGCGAATCTGCTCCATGATACGGAAATTACTGTCGAGTTGTTTCTGCACCAACTCTTCAGGACTTATTTGCTCCGCATGTTGCTTGCGGTCACGAAAATCATCAACACGACCCGCCAGATAGTCATCGTTGGCTTTCATCGCTGTGCGACCCTGGGAAATTTTTGCAAAACGCGCCCGGCGCGCTTTTGCCCAACCCGGCTCTTTTGCCCACTCTTCAAACTCTTCCACGGACGTTTCACGTTGGTCGCGGACATCAATTGATGAGGGCGTGCGCTGAAAAACGCACAACTCTTTGACGATTTTCGCTAACTCAGGGACCGCCTGCACGGCGGTCGCGCCGGTACCGATGATACCAACCCGCTTACCCTTAAGGTCGATGTTGTAATCCCAACGCGAAGTATGGAAAGAGTCGCCGGCAAATGACTGCATGCCATCAATGCGCGCTAGCTTAGGCGTTGTAAGGATGCCATTGGCGAGAACCACAAACTTGGCGCGCATGGCGTCACCACGGTCGGTGTGCACAGTCCAGCGCGTACTGTCTTCATCCCATTCAGTTTTTTCCACTGTGGTGTGAAAAAGGCACTTATCATAGAAACCAAACTTTTCTGCCATTTTTTGGCAGTACTCCATAATTTCGAAGCCCGCGGCAAATTTCATCGACGGGATGTAATCCATCTCCTCGAGCAATGGCAGGTAACTGTACGACTCAACATCACAAGCAATACCGGGGTAGCGATTCCAATACCAAGTACCGCCCACGTCGCCGCCCTTTTCACAAAAGCGAACATTTTCAAAACCTGCCTTTCGCAGCTTATGCCAAAGCAATAGCCCTGCAAATCCGGCGCCGACAACGAGCACATCGCATTCGTCNGTTAGNGCGTCGCGCGGTACTGGANCNGCCGAATAAACATCTNCTAGGTANCGACTGAACTCACCCTTCATTTCGATGTAGTCNGCAGCACCGGNTCGAGCCTCTTTAAACGCTTTATATTTGGCCTGCTCTTCTGCGTCGAACACNGCGCCAACCGGCTCTGGGGGTAAGGTTTTAAGCGCCTCATCAGTAATGGTNGAATAACCCTTACCAGTAATTTTTTCCGACGCCTTTGCAGCACGGGTATTGAAGACTTTTAACCCGCTTACTGGATCTATCTTTATCGACATGTATCCTCCTTTTTTCAAGCACGCAATGTATCAGTCAAATGCATGCCTAACACAATTAATTTGGTAAATAGCGATAATCAAAAGATCCCACCCACACGCGCCTATACTATTTCCTAGCAAACTCGCGTAACCGCTCTTCCATATCAGGCCCGCGACCGGGACTATTTTGCCGCTCCCAGGCAAGCCCCTCCTGCAATGTGTTATCCAAACCGCCGTTAATAAGCATTTTATCGGCACGCAGAGTGAACCAAGAATTGCCCAAGAAGCTCTTTGCCATGGCAACCGCCTCTAGCAATAAATCCCCTTCAGCAACACAGCGATTTGCTAAACCCATGGCGACCGCTTCCTCGCCACCAATCACCCTGCCAGAAAACATCATTTCTTTGGCTGCGAGCAAACCCACCCGCCTGGGCAGGCGCTGGCTCATTCCCCAAGTCGGCGACATCCCCCACTTACCATGGGTATCACAAAACCGCACATTGTCTGCGGCAATCAACAAATCGCAGGCGATGGCTAACTCCAGAGCGCCGGTGTAGCAGTGTCCTTGTACGGCCGCAATTACCGGCTGGGGCAAGCGCTCAATCGCATCAAGTGTTTCGGCCTGAAAATGCGTAGAAGGCGGCCTTTCGCCCGACTGAATGGCTTTGAGATCGTTACCCGCAGAAAATGACCGTCCCTCACCACGCAAGACGACGCAACCTACTGTTTCGGTTTGCTCTGCAATAGCGTCGATATGTGCCCTAAGCTCATTGAACAAACTAGGACTCAACGCATTCAACATATCCGGTCGATTGAGACTGAGAATAGCAATACCTGAATCATCCGATCTGCTTACGAGTTCCATTGTTAATGCTCCGTCTTATGGCGTATTAAGTAAGGGGTATAATTTTGCCGCGCTCAACAATATTTTTCNGGNCCTTTCCATTGCCCATGGGCATAGCGGTCGCCATGACNCCAGCCGATAGGCAGGACACTTTCTATTGCCGCCAAATCTGTTGTGCTTAATCTCAGGTCAACGCCCGCAGCCAACTCATTGAGATGCGCCACCGAGCGAGTACCGGGGATTGGCAATACGTGGTCGCCTTGCGCAAGCAACCAGGCGATTGCCAGACCTGAGGTGGAGATACCCATTTCCGCAGCCAGCGCACGGAAACCACTGGAGGCCTCAATATTCCGCGGATAACTGTCTTGCTGAAAGCGCGGATTGATTTTCATAAAGGTCAGATTTTGGCAGGCCTCAAAAGATAACGGGTGATCCGTTAGTAGCGAGCGACCAATGGGGCTAAATGCCACCAGCGCNGCATCAAGCTGGGCAGTTTTTTGCACCAGACCCATTTCCGGCGAGCGTGTTGCCAGCGAATACTCGGACTGCACAGCAGCTACCGGATGCACCTCGTTAGCGACCTCAAGAGATGTAGGCGCTATTTCAGAAAACCCAATCTGCCGCGTCTTACCTTTTTTTACCAGCATCGCCAGCGATTCGGCCACTTCCTCGATCGGCACACTCGCGTCCCGCCGATGTACGTAGAGCAATTCAACCTGCTCAACGCCCAGACGCTGCAAGGATTTATCCAATTCGGATTCCAAGTGCGCCAGAGTATTNTCAAANTGACGAGTTCCATCGGGCTTACTGGTGATACCCGCCTTAGTAGCAATGGTAAAAAAATCCTGAGCCTGTTTACCTTGCTTCGCCAGATAGGCACCGATGCGGTGCTCCGACCGGCCCAGCCCATAAACATTCGAGGTGTCGATATGGGTAATACCAAGGTCTAAACAGCGGTCGAGGATGGCATAAGACTTGTCATCATCGGTGGGGCCATAAAAGTCACTGAATGACATGGCGCCATAGCCCATGGCTGANACCGGGGTTTTTGCCTGCCCAAGTAGTCGTTGCTGCATAACATGCTCCTCTTTCTAGTATTAGGAAAATAAGTGCTAGCAAGGCGCCAGAGCAACCGTGATCGCCCTGGACAAAACCTAAGCGCACACATCCGCGCTTATTAGGGGAACGCGACGGTGTACTACCCCCCCTGCGCAGGAATGATCCAGGTGTCGGCTGCAATACGCCCACCCATTTCCTCAACCACGGCACGATCAATAATCTGCAGGCCCGTTGCTGACATATCTACAAAATTATCGACCCCGTTGGACACAGGAAAACCGGTACGCGTGCGGTGAATGTTGTAGCGCCCGGAAAATTCGCGGCCAAAGATCTGTTCTATACCTTCCTGACCTTCCATGAATCCCAACAGACCGCCCCAAGTTGCTGCCGGATTGTCAGAATCCCAACCCGCCAACACAGCGATTTTAACCGTTTCCTGCCAATCGCCTTCGCCAAAGAACAAACTCACTAAACTGGCCGCGAAGTTGATGCTGGCAGAAACACATCCGTTACAGCCTAAATTACGCGAGGTGATGTCATAACCATCTTGCTCTTCAACTTGATACCTCTGATACACCTCATCTCTAGCCTGTTCCCAAGGTATACCTGCCGCGTAACGGCTCTTCACGAAGTCATACATAAGCGCGGAAACCGACTGATCCGGAAGGTAACCTCGAGCCTGCTCAGACATCCACTCCAGCTGCTGTTTTCTCGAAAGTTTCGGGTCAACTACAGAAGCTAGGGCATGCATGACAATATAAAATTCAGAGGCCAGCGCGGCCTCCGCCCGTGCCGTCGTGCGGATTGGCAGGTAGGCCATCTTCAAAGCCGCATCAGGCCTACCGGGCGCAAACAGACCAAAGATCTCAGTGGTCAGCTGCGCATCGATCATGTCGTAATGCTCATTGAGCTTTGGGTCACTGGTCGCCGGCGGCACTACGCCCTCCAACATAAGATCATGAGCACGCTGATTGGAGACCCATAGAAAATTTTCGCCCTTACCCGCAGTATTCTTTAGCGGTGAGTTGCGCTCGTCATATATATGCGTTAACCACCCGTCCCGAATTTGCTCACCCGTAAGCAGGGATGTTTGGTGGGTCGCAAGCAGATGCTGNTAGATGTACTCAATATCAGTGTCGTCGTCCGAACCCCATATTTCATTGGGCCCGCGATAAACCCAGTCAATGGTTAGCGACAATCTTGGAAATGTGGAACCGCCGATATTCGGCAAATCTTGGGTGCCCCAGTCTTCTCGCGTATAAAATTTTCCCGCGACGCCCGAGCCACCGATTTTGTCCATTTCCGTGACNATACCGGTCCAATTGGCAATGGTTTGGCCCAACCAAAACCCCTGCAATTTCTGCTGATAGTCCGATCGAGAAATTGATAACTCGTCAGCTTTGGCGCTGAAAGATGAGCAGCCAATCAGCAAAAGTAGCGTGGACGCCAGCTTTTTTGAACTAAAGCCTCGCATATGAATCCTCCTTTCCCCGTTAGTTTCCTCACGCTCAACGCTACCAAATTTCGGCTTCGTACACCCGCGCTAAAATGCGCGGTCAGCGCGCCAGCGATCCAGCACAACAGCCAGCACAATCACCACGCCAGTAACCACACGCTTAAANGGCTCGGACACACCAATCTGTGCCAACCCGTTCTGCAACACTGCAATAATCAACACGCCGATGAAGGCGCTGAAGATCGAACCGCGCCCGCCCATGAGACTTGTACCACCAATCACCGCCGCAGCAATGGCGGCTAGTTCAAGCCCAGATCCAGCATTTGGATCCGTTGACCCCAAATAGGCGGCATTCATCAAACCCGCAAGGCCAGCCAGAGTACCGGATAAACACAGCACGACCAGTAACGTGCGCTTGGGATCGATCCCTGACATGCGCGCGGCCTCCGAGTTGGTACCCACAGCGATCACATGTCGACCAAACACGGTCGAGGTGAGCACAAAATGCGCAACAGCCACGACCACCAGAGCGCATAAAAATGCAGGGGTAAGCCCAAGCCAGGAGATAGGCTGCACTAACCCCTGAATAGCGCTGCCGATATATACGGTTTGCGAATCGGTGATTAGATATGCCGCGCCCCGCGCCGCCTCCAACATGCCTAGGGTAACGATGAATACCGGCAACCGGAGATAGCTGCCCAACAATCCATTGACCAATCCGGCAATAGCACCGGCAGTTACACCGGCGAGAGCAGCNACAGGAATGGAGAATCCGGCCGCGACACTGACGCCAATTACCGCCGAACTTAGGGCAAGCACCGAACCCACTGACAGATCGATGCCGCCACAAATAAGCACGAAGGTCATCCCCACTGTGACTAATGTCAGCGCTGGCAATTGGTTTAAGATCGCCGAAAAAGTCGCAAATGATAAAAAGTTTTCTGCCGCAAGCGCGAAGGTTGCAAGAATCACCAACAGCGAGACCAGCACCAAATATTGGTTTATCCAGCGCAGCAGCACAGTGAACATATCAGGCTACCTGAGCAGAATTGTGGGTGGAAAATGCAGCCGCTAGGATCTCATCTTGATTGAACTCCTCACGCTCAAAGGTGCGCANCAAGTGCCCCGATGACATCACTGCAANACGGTCACATAGGGCCAGTAATTCTTGCAGTTCCGATGACGCGATAACCACACAAAGACCCTGATCGCGCAACTCGCGTAACAAGTCATGAATCGCCAGCTTTGCCGCAATATCGACACCACGAGTAGGCTCGTCGAGCAGTAATAAAGAACATTTACGATGCAACCACCGCGCCAAAACAACCTTCTGCTGATTGCCACCGCTGAGTGCTTCAATCGGCTGATTGAGACCCTCGCTTTTAATATTCAGCCGTTGAATTAATTTCTCCACAGCCGCTGTCTCGCGCCGGGGTTTTAACAAATGCCGAGTAGCGATACGCCCTAGTTCAGAGATGGTGGTATTAAATGCCACCGCCAGCCCTTTAAAGATCCCGTGACTGGCACGATTCTCCGGCACCATACCAACACCCGATTTGATGGCTACGTTAACCGACGATAGATCTACGCGGTCTTCGTCACGACAAAGAACCACCGAGCCACTGGAACGCGGAACGAGACCGTAAATGGCCTCCAACAATTCGGTACGTCCCGCACCCATTAATCCGGCAAGACCAAAAATTTCGCCGCGGTGACAGTCAAGAGAAACCGGCTGCCGCATTTTTTCGGTCAATAGATTGCGTACCGATAAATGGATCGGGCCGGGATCTCTGCCCTCATCCTTGCGCCGCTGAGTTATTGCGTGGTCTCCCGACATATGGCGGATCAATTGCACAGTGGTTAGCTGACTGGAGGGCGCGTGGTGCACCACTTCGCCATCGCGTAATACCCACACATGATCACATAGGTTCAATACATCGTTGAGCCGATGAGAGACATACAGTATTGATGCGCCGCTCTTAGCCCGCTCGCGCAAAACTCTATGCAGCGTTTGAGCCTGCTGATCGTTCAGTGCCGANGTGGGTTCATCGAGCAGCAGTAACCGCGCCTGAACATTTAAGCTTTTGGCGAGCTCTACTATTTGCCGTTCGGCGAGGTTAAGGCTACCCACCAAGGTGCCCGGCGCGAGGTTGAGTTGNAACTCACTTAACAGATCCCGGCATCGCGTCGCTAACGCTGCCCTGTCTAACGCGAAGCGCCCAGGTAAGGCCCGCAAACTAACGTTTTCCGCTACGCTTAGGTTNTCGATCAGGCTAAGTTCCTGACTGCANAGCGATATGCCAGCGCGATGCGCCGCTTGTGGATTTTTCGTCAGCAGTGGTTCACCGTCGAGAACAATTGCGCCTGCCCCCGGTAACGTTAAGCCGCTGAGAATTTTTAGCAGGGTCGACTTGCCCGCGCCATTTTCGCCCACAATGCCGTGAATTTCGCCCGCAGCGACCTGCAAGTCCAGATTGCGCAATACCGGTGACGCATAGTCTTTACAAAGATCACGGATCTGCAGACCCACACTACTGATCCAAATCCGCTGGCGTTACCAACTTCACTGCGGTGGTGCGGTCGGTCATTTGTGCATTACCCGCGATCATTTCTAACGCGAACTCAATGCCAAAGATAGCGAACTGTGAACCATATTGTTCTACTGTGGCTTCGATTCGACCTTCGCGCATAAGCGGATGCACGGCGCTAATGTTGTCAAAACCGCCAATACTGACATCAGGACGGTCGGCAAGATTCACCGCACTGGCCGCGCCTAGAGCCATGTTGTCGTTGGCCGCAAGAATAATGCGCAGATTTGGGTATCGATTCAGCACCGCAGCGGTAACTTGGGCGGCCTGAGTTTGATCCCAGGCAGCGCTTTGACTGTCAACTAAGGTCATATCCGCTGTTGCAATCGCGTCTTCAAACCCAGCCTTGCGCTGTTTCGCGTTGGCTGCAGTGGGAATACCCTCCAAGATAAACACCTCACTCGCGGGTTCGTGCTGGGCTAAAACGTATTCGGCGACAAGTCGTGCACCTTCACGATTGCTCGGCCCAATGTATGGGATCTGCACATCGTACTCAGCCAACACGTCAGTCGCCAAGCGGTTGTCTATATTCACGACATGGATACCCGCTCGCAGGGCTCTGACTAAGGCCGGAACTAACGCACGGGAATCCGCAGGAGCAATAACGATGGCGTCAACGCCCCGAGCAAGCATCTGATCGACAAGCGCAACTTGCTGCGCCAAATCGCTCTCGTTCTTGATGCCGTTGGCAACCAGCGTATAGACCTCAGGCTGCTGACTCTGGTGCGCTTCTGCCGAACGCTGCATGTTGACAAAAAACTCGTTGGCCAAAGACTTCATTATGAGTGCAACTTTCGGTGGTGTTGTCTGCGGGTCTTGCGCAGACGACGAATCCCCACATCCACCGAGCAGAAGCCCTGCCAGTGCCAGAACCAAAGCGCTAGGCATGTCTTTTAGATTTTTTTTCGCTGCAATCATTCCAATTCCTATCTAATGATCTAAATGCTCTAGTGTCGAGCCCGTTTAGTCAGCATTGCCCGTTNTCTCGAGTGTNTTGAGTAAAATTCGATCCACGACNACAGTAACAAATGCTCTAAATCATCAAAACCATCGACTGATGGACAGTTTTTCTTTTCAGCAACCGATCGAGATGCTGTGAAGCTGCGCCCAAACGAGCGGAATGTCTAGTTACGAGCGGTCTATACCAATTAGGCAACCGNCTGCATACTCGATCGCTCAAACTTTTGCGGGCGCAGGGATTTNCACATCATGATACAGCACCAGTTTTGTGAGCAGCCAAAGTGCGATTATGCGTTGCGAACGATCGTTACAACACTAGGGGTCGTTGTTAGTTTATGTCTACTGCTGGCCGGTTGCGGTGGCTCATCGGGTCAATCTGGACAAGCCGCAAGCCCCACGGGGTCGTCAGACAGCACAGGCAGGCAGTACAGGCAGCACAAACGAAGCGTCGGACAACGGGTGCAGTGCTTTTTCCGGATTGAATGCGTTCGGTCAAAGCATTGTTAACACCCAGTTTTGCACCTTAGCTCACGCGGATACTGAACGTGAGTATTTTATTCACGTACCTGACGTAGAACCTGATTCTACGCCGTTACCCGTTGTCCTAAGTTTCCACGGCTACACTAGTACTGCCGAAACCAACCTAGGTTATACCGGTCTACAGCCCTATGCAGAGTCGGAGAAATTCATCGCAGTATATCCACAGGGAACCGTATTGGCTTCAACAGGCGAGACACACTGGAACTCCGGCGGCACCGATAACAAAAGCGGCGCAGACGACCTTGGGTTCGTTGAGACGTTACTTGACCATCTGGAGGAGACCCACGATATAGATACCGATCGAATTTACGCCATTGGCATGTCAAACGGCGGCATGATGAGTTATCTGCTCGCCTGTCGCCTAAGCCAACGCATCGCCGCAATCACATCGGTAACGGGATCGATGACCGTAGACAGCGCCACCTGCACTGCGAGCCGTCCAATACCGGTAATGCAAATCCATGGCGTAGAGGACCGAGTTGTGCCGTTCACCGGCAGCAGTGATTTCCCGTCTATTCCTGCAACAATAGAGTTCTGGGCAGAATCCAATGGCTGTGTAGGCGATGCTGAAGAGACCGCTATTACAGACATTACCGGTGACGGTTACGGTGGCAGCAGAACCCAATACCTTGACTGCTCGCAAGGCACCGAGGTTGATCTGATCGCTCTAGACGGGGTGGGCCACGATTGGCCCATTAGCGTGGACGGCTTTCGAGCACACGATATACATGCGGCGGACCAGATATGGCAGTTCCTTAAAAAATTTTCTCTTTACGGAAAGATTGAATAGCGCCTCGCAAGCAACCTTCCCCAAAGTATTTTTAGGCAACGGACTAACGGCCGCGCTATGCACACAAACTGCGCGAGGCTCGTGGCTATGGCCACAATCCATTGCGTCGACATGCCAACACTAATTCCGAGCTAACGCCTGACCAATAATGTTCAGATGCCCAGGCCGCTATTGTTAGCCGAGTGAAAACGTCCTAGATCGAGTTGATCACGAATGTCAGCGGTAAAAGAGACATTGCTCTCATCCAGTGGTATCCCAATACTATCTGCAATACGAACCATGCGCTGGAAGTTTGCCGCAACCGCCGCAGCTTCGACCAAAGCTTCCGCCCCCGCAGTCTCTAACAATACTTCCCTACTCGACACCAACGACACGTCGTCCCTGCTGGCCATAGCTTCAGCAAAATGCATAAGCTCGTTACCAAAGGCAACGCCGCCGCCCTCTGCAGATTCCACCCCATTAATCAGTGCCAAGTCGACATCGCGATCAGAAAATTTCATGCTCAACCTGAGCATCGACGCATGCGAGGTGGTTCAGTAAAAGCATTCATTGATCGCCGAAACCCGGCCTGCAACCAACTCCATTTGGGCCCTGTCTATCGCTCGACCGGTATCAGCCGCAAAATTCAATAGGTCGCCCATCACGTACTGAACGTTAGCGACTTTCATCCAACTGCGGACTTCGTCCGGGACCAAACTGAGTGCGCGCACTACATTTGGCGCCACCTCACCCCATAGGTCTGCTTCTTGGTTGATCGCGCCGTGCGGCGGCACCATGGGCACAAAGCCGACATCCTTATCTAACAGCGCAGGCCGGTATCCAGATGGCTTTCCAGTCTGCGGCAGTGGCAAGGGCTCCAGTGGCAAACCTAGTGCCCGGTTAAACTCGTCTATGCTAAAGCATGTGACAACGACGCCCACCAACTCTACATACTGCTCATGCGTTATACCTTGGGCATTTAAGCTATCTACATAGGACTGGGTAATCCTGCTTTGATCAGTAACTACCCGATGCACCGCATCAATTGCAGCATCGCTCAAGCAAGAAGCTGGCAATCCCAAAAGCGCGCCGGTGGAATGTTCGCCAGCGACATGAGAAGGAGAGAGCGCTTCTTTCCGGCGTTGGCAAAGCTCACAAATGACCGCGTTGCGAGATTCCTGTGCAATCGCAACACGTTCAGGCCCGTCCCACCAAGTACCTGCCTGAGCAAGAGTATTCCAAAATTCACGATACGACTCCTTCAGGTCCTCTCTAACCGGGAGAGCTGCCGATCCGTAGTTAAATGCCATCATTGAGTAAACTCCTAACTTGCTCTGGGGTGATTCTTCAGGTTAAACCGCTTTGTTCCTCAACCAATAACCTCTTCAGCAACCTTGCTCAGTCGTTCTGCGGGATCACCGTCGCCCATCATCGGCATCACAACACGGCTGACCCCCACCGCGGCTAGCTCGCCGAGGAAGTCTTTGCCGCCAACACCCGGCCACATACAGGTAATTTCAATTTCCGATAGATCTCGACCAATAGCGTCGCATTCAATCTTCAGATTTTCCATATGCCCTTTCAGCTCTGCAGGATCACCCGTCGGGGCAAACCAGCCATTCCCCAGCTGTGCGGTGCGCTTAAATATCTTGCCTTTGACACCACCCATAACCACTGGAAAAGGATTCTGAATGGGCAACGGATAACTCTTGAAACCTTTCCAGGAGATAAAATCGCTCTCGTGCTCGACTACCTCACCGGACCAAATTTTGCGCATGCCGGCAACGTAATCATCGAATCGTGCGCCTCGGTGCTCGAACGGCACGCCTAGCGCTTCAAACTCCTCACGCAGCCAACCAATACCAACGCCTAACATAAATCGACCGTTAGACATAAAATCCAGGCTCGCCGCCTGCTTGGCCATATAAATCGGATTCACCTGAGACAGGATATTTACTCCGGTCGCCAAACGTAGAGTCGTCGTAGCCGCAGCTACGGCAGCCAGCGCGATAAGAGGGTCGACAAAGTTGGTTTCTGGCGGAGCGCCCATATTGCCCGACTTATTATAGGGATACTTAGACTCGTAATTGACTGGAACCACAACGTGCTCGAACGTCCAAACGGACTCGTAGCCCAGCGATTCAACAAATTGGGCAGTTTGCACAACCTGATCTGCCGACTGCACTCCGATGTTTACTGGAATCACACCTACCTTCATTTTTCCCCTCACGCCGATTGCGTTCACAATTGCTTAGATCAGCTAAGTTTACACGCTCTAGCCCCGCGGCTGTGGACGATTCGCACCTAGTGCGCAGGCATTCAGAGTATTTTATTCGTCGATGAAACTCTGAATCGCATCGGAATCGTTACCCTGAATATGTGCTAACACCGGCGCGATTACTTGCTCAGGCAAATCGCTAAGTAACCAATGACCGGCATCAAGTTCTAAAATCGAATACGGCCCGCGCATATAATCCGCCATCAGTTCAGTACTGCGGCGACCGACTGCGCCATCTTGATTACCCCAAATAAACAAAGTGGGTACGCGGACGTCGGTATCCTGATTCGTTGTAGCAGTGGCATCTGCATCGAGCATGGCGCGATACCAATTCAGTGCAGCAGTTAACGCACCGGGTTCACTGAATACATTGATGTAATCCTGCATTTTGTCCGCACGCATCCCCGCAAGGGCGCCCTTAAGCAACGAAAAGTCATTAAACGTAAACAGGATTTCCGGCACCCATGGCGTAACGAAGAGCGCAAAATAGCTACTCCTGGATTGTTGATCAGGATCGGTTTCCAGTGCGGCTTGAAACGCGGACGGATGTGCAATAGACATTGGTGTCCAGCTCAAAATTCTACTCGGATCGGCCAACACCGTACCCCAGCCCACTGCCGCACCCCAGTCATGACCAACAAGATGAAAAGACCCGCCTCCTGCCGCATCAACCACGGCAAATACGTCAGCGACCAACTGTGGTACCGCATATTCGCCTACTGCTTGGGGTCGCACACCCGGGCTATAACCGCGCTGATCAAAAGCCACCACGCGATAGCCCGCCTCGGACAACGGCGCGATTAAGTCGATCCACATGGCTGAGGTCACGGGAAAACCGTGCAGTAACACCACTAGCGGGCGCTCCCCACTGTCTTGAAAGCCCGCTATACGGGCGCGGAAGTCACCCCTGCTTGTGGCGATGCGCACCACGCCATCGGCATCATTATCGGCAAAGTCTCTGAGCTGCGCCGCCGCCTTGGTATGCGCGTAGCTGTGATCCATGGACATTTGCGCGCCACCCCACAGGATCGATATACCAACAAGGGCCAAACCAAGTAGGCCCGCGAAAAAATAGCCAAGAATCTTCATAAGCTTTATCTCTTTCGTGCGGCCCGTTATTGAACGCCCTAGATCGGGTTCGCGCGTAAATGCGCCAACATGTCGTTTACCATTTGCGGAATGATCGGATCGGGCAAATTATGGCCCATGTTTGCATAGACCTTAAATTGCGCATCCTTAATCGTCTGCGCGGTATGTTCTCCATGTTCCATGCTCAGCAGCTGATCATCCGCCCCGTGCAGGACCAGAGTCGGCGCGGAAATTTGCGCAACCCGCGCTGTTCGGTCGCCCGCACTTCAGATCGCTGCGACCTGATTTGGTAGAGCACTCGGATAGAAACCCAGCTTTTGCAAGTCAGCGGCCTGCTCTTCGGAACTCTCATTCATTTCCGAAATACCGTCCTGTTGCGCTTTGCCGGGCTGAGGCAGATGTGGCGCCCAGGTAGTCGACATAATGGACACTAACGACTGGGTTCGCTGCGGAAAGTCGTAAGCCACTATTTGACCGATCATACCGCCCATGGAGGCACCGATAACGTGGGCGCGCTCGATCCCCAAAGCATCCAACACCGCAACCGCATCAACCGCCATGTCAGAGAGCGCATAGGGCGATTTGACGCGCAGGCCAATGCGGTACTTGAGTAATTGCCAGCCAAGCCAGAGCCGGCCTTTTTTCTCCATCTTTGACGATTCACCAACATCACGATTGTCTAACAGCACCACTCGGTACCCACCCTCTACCAGACCGGCAATCAGCTGCGAATTCCAAACACGATGGGAGGCGGATAAACCCATGATAATCAAAATAGGCTCTGCCTTGGGATCGCCGACAACACGGTAGGCAATGTCCACGTCGCCATTGCTGGCTGTCGACATACGATAGTCTGTATTTTGCTCGGCCGCGGCCCACGTCTGCGCGAACACCCCAAGCAGCAAGACAAGGCATAACGCCGCTTTGCATGTATAGAGGCGCCGCTTTATATGAATCATGAAGATACTCCCTCGAAAACTAATGTCATCGAGCCATGCTGCTGTTTTTTAGAGCGCCGGGCAATCATCTCTTTTAAACCCGCGGAATTGTTTTCCCACTTCGCCTGCCGTTTAACTTCTCAGCGCTTAAGAACCTGTTGCTACGAGAGCTACCGATTGACCCGCCGAGATCGTTTGACCTTCTGAGACCAACATAGTTATCGGTCCAGCAATAGTCGAAACCAGCGGGACTTCTGTTTTCATTGCCTCCAGCACAGCTATTTCCTGTCCTTCTTCAACCCATTCATTGTCTGCAACAAGAACCTTCCACACTGACGCACTGATTGGACAGGTAACTTTCGCTCCATTGCTTTCATCTGCGCTGATCGTTTGCGGCGGCGCTGATATTTCACGCGTGAAAGTGAAGTTTTCAGACGTTTTCCAACGCTCTTTTTCATCCGTATAAGCGCGCTCTCGTTGCCCACGAAACTGCAGTATTTGTTCGGAACCCTGATCTATCTGGCGGTCATATTCTTCAAGGTCTAATTCCACGGACTCTACTTGCGGAAAGTATTCTCCATTTGAACAGGCCTCGCGCAAAAGGAGTAATTCTTGTGCATCGACCTCGACATAGCGGATTTGATCGTAATTACGCAAAAGCCATGGCTCATCGCCGAGATGAGCAAATCCCTTGTTTCTCCAAACCGGAATAGTCCGTCCCACGAACTGATACCCACCCGGACCCTCCATTCCGTATATGCACATATAAGAGCCTCCGATACCAACGGAACCTTCGGCGGTCCAAGTGCGAGCCGGGTTATACTTTGTCGTAACTAATCGATGCGTCGGATCAAGGGGCGTTGCGAGGGGAGCGCCTAGATAAACATCACCTAGACCGAAGACGAAGTAACTCGCGTCAAGAACGATTTGCTTTACCTCTTCGGTAGAATCAAGACCGTTTATCCTTCTAATAAACTCAATATTGTCTGGGCACCATGGAGCATCTGGGCGGACATTTTTCATGTAACGTTGAATGGCCTCATTACACACAGGATCATTCCAAGAAAGCGGCAGGCGAACGATTCGAGACCTAACCGTGCTTATATTCGACTTGAGCGCCTCAATTAG
>PAFJ01000014.1 GCA_002704325.1 Gammaproteobacteria bacterium
ACATCAGCGCCCACGTTGATCAAAACGCTGATGGCCTGTTCATTACCCAACAACGCCAGCAGCAGGTGTTCGACGGTTACGAATTCATGACGCTTTATGCTTGCTTCTTGGGCGACGCCATTCAATGATTTTTCTAGGTCTTTGCTCAGCATTTTTTACTCGCCGTTTTCCGGGCTTTAGCGCCCTTCCTTTATTAGTTTCATTAGTTACGCTGTGGCTGTCCAAAACATCGTCATTGTGCCTTCAGCTTGTCTCGTAAGGAATCTTCTCAAAGTTATCAGTCATTGCTCGTTCTTACGTTCAAACAATGTGTCCTACAAGTGAATTTTCAATCCGTCATTTCAACAGTCGACATCAATGGATGGTTATTCTCTTGCGCGTAGACGTTGACTTGCTCCGATTTCGTTTCTGCGATGTCTCGTGGAAATATTCCAACAACCGCAGAACCCTCAGAATGCACCACAAGCATTATTTGCGTGGCCTTTTCTCGGTTCATAGCAAAAAAGCTCTCCAAGATGTGCACGACGAACTCCATTGGGGTGTAATCGTCATTTAACAAAATCACCTTGTACATAGGCGGCCGTTTTAACTCAGGCTCGGCGACCTCGGCGATGGTACCAAGATCATGATCGCCTTCTGCGCCACCATCACCGTCTCCGGCGTTGGCGTGATAAATCAAGCTTGCCGGCTTGTGATACATATCCACGTCTAGTATTTGTCCATAGTCGGTATCCTGTAAGAATAACAATCATAGCGTGTATTTTGTGTGCAATACGCCACCAACTTTATGCGTCCCTCTGCAAAAAAAAACCATACCGAAGCCAGCTCTAGAAAACGTCATAGCCCTTGACTATATACCCCTTATGCAACACAGTTTGCATCTGCTTTGAGAATTAATATGGCTAAGGGTTCAGTTAAGTGGTTTAACACCGCAAAAGGTTACGGCTTCATCGTGTCAGAAGATAATCCCGATGAGCTATTTGCGCACTACTCGGCAATCAGCATGTCAGGGTATAAAACTCTCGTAGATGGCGAAGCTGTAGAATTTGATATCGAAAAAAGTGACAAAGGACTGCAAGCAAAAAACATACGCCGTAGCCATGACACCGAGGCCCCAGCACTACCCGCGCANCCCCTTGAACTTGATATAGCAGCAGACGACCAACATTGCCCTGCTGTTCAGGAAACAAAAAATTCTGGGNAGCGGAAGCGCTCCGCTTAATTAAGCCANGTCTTAAGGTCTTTAGAGCATCGCTAAAGCGATGCCAAGATCTTATTAAAGGTAGCAGAAGGTCGCATAGCTACACTCGCTAGATCGCCATTCGGCGCGTAATAACCGCCCACGTCAACCGCCGCGCCCTGAACCGCAAGCAGTTCCTCGCTGATGACTGCATCACTCTCGTNCAGTTGCGCGTGCATACGCGCAAAACGTTCGCTCAACTCAGGATTTTTTTGCTGCGTTGCCATTGCTTCTGCCCAATACATCGCGAGATAGACATGGCTACCCCTATTATCTATTTCATTCACCTTGCGTGACGGCGATTTGTTGCTCTCAAGGAATTTAGCAATTGCCTCATCCAAGGTGGAGGCCAGAAGTTGCGCAGCGGAATTATCATAGGTACGCGCTAAATGTTCGAGGGAAGCGGCCAAAGCAAGAAATTCTCCCAAACTGTCCCAACGAAGATGGCCTTCTGCCTCAAACTGTTGAACGTGCTTGGGCGCTGAGCCACCCGCTCCCGTCTCAAATAAGCCTCCGCCATTAATCAATGGCACGACTGAAAGCATCTTAGCGCTCGTTCCAAGCTCCATAATAGGGAAGAGATCCGTCAAGTAATCGCGCAAAACATTGCCTGTGACCGATATCGTGTCGTCACCCTGCCGCATACGCTGCAACGAAAATTTGGTCGCTTCGGTCGGCGCCAGAACACTGTACTCAACTCCGGTCAAATCATGATCTAGCAGATAGGTTTCGACTTTTCTGATCAATTCAGCATCGTGGGCACGATTTGCGTCGAGCCAAAATACAATCGGCGTCTCGGTAATCCGGGCGCGCGTAACCGCAAGCTTCACCCAATCGCTGACCGCTTCATCCTTGACTCTGCACAAACGCCAGATGTCGCCTTCTGCAACCGTGTGTTCAACTAAAACCTCCCCGCCGCTCCCTTGTACGGAAATGTTTCCGGCATCTGGCGCCTCAAACGTAGTGTCATGAGAGCCATACTCCTCGGCTTTTTGCGCCATCAAACCCACATTAGGNACAGACCCTAAAGTAGTCGGGTCAAACGCACCAAAGCGCCGACAATCGTCTATTACAGCGGCATAGACCCCTGCGTAACAACGATCNGGAATCACCGCTTTCATATCATGCAGACCACCGTCGGGCCCCCACATCTTCCCTGACTCCCGAATGGCCGCAGGCATCGACGCATCGATGATGATGTCGCTGGGAATATGCAGATTGGTAATGCCTTTATCCGAATTAACCATAGCCATATCTGGCCCATTCACCAGACAGGCGTCTAGATCAGCGCGTATTTGCTCGCGCTGTTCTGCGGGCAGACTTTGAATTTTTTCGTACGCATCACCAATGCCGTTATTTGCATCAACGCCTAAATCGGTAAACACGTCTTTGTGCGCAGCAAAGGCCGCTTGGTAATAAGCCTTTACGGCATGCCCAAATATAATGGGGTCGGAGACCTTCATCATCGTCGCCTTGAGGTGCAGTGAAAAAAGAACGCCGTCCTCTGTAGCAGCGATTTGCTGATCAAAAAACTCACACAGTTTTTGCTTACTCAGGGTAGCCGCATCAACCAATTCCCCTGCACTCACCGCGATACCATCGGCCAGCGTCTTCGTCTCACCATCTGCCGCCCGAAAAATAACACTCAATGTGTCGTCGGCTGGCATTGTTGTAGATTTTTCCGAGCTGTAGAAGTCGCCATCCTGCATATGCGCAACATGAGATTTGGAGTCGCTCGCCCAAGCTCCCATTGAGTGAGGATGTTTTTTGGCAAACATTTTCACCGAAGCGGGTGCTCGTCGATCCGAATTGCCCTCGCGCAAAACAGGGTTTACGGCACTGCCCTTGACGCCGTCGTAGCGCGCCTTTGTATCAACTTCTTCAGCGTTAGCGGGTTCCTCTGGATAATCCGGGAGCTCGTACCCTTGGCTCTGCAGCTCTTTGATCGCAGCATGCATCTGGGGATTCGACGCACTAATGTTGGGTAACTTAATGATATTTGCGCCGGGGTCCTGAGTCAGTCGGCCCAACTCAGCCAAATCATCAGGAATTCGCTGAGCNTCTGAAAGGCGCTCCGGAAACGCCGCTAGAATTCGTCCAGCAAGGGAAATATCGCGAGTTTCTACCTGCACACCGGCCGCATCTGTAAACGCCTTAATAATTGGCAACAGGGAAAAGGTTGCTAAACGAGGGGCCTCGTCCGTCTCCGTATAGATGATCTTTTGCTGATCGCTCATAAATAAGCTGTCCTTGTAATGGAATTGCCCGACAAATATGCCGCCCACTCGTCATCGCGGTGAGTGTTTGGACTTAACAATCGGCGAAAGCCCCCCTTCCGCAGAAGCCGTGAAATATAATGCTCGCGCCTCCGCTCTGCAACTTTCAGCACCAAAAGAGATAGCGTCGACGCCGCATTATCGGTCAGGTTGGCGCCATTTGTCTGATCGAGCAGCGTCTTGCGCGGTTGATCTAAGCCAAGTCTGTCCTAGACGTGTGCGTTCGCTTTTCCACAAAACCGCATCGGTCTTGAGATAATCCATAATAAATTCTGCGGCGGCAAANGCCGCNTCTCTATGCGCTGAGGCCGTCATTACCAAGACAATCTGCTCGTTTGGCAACAGCTCNCCAACCCGGTGCACGACGCGAATCCAAGGCACCGGCCAACGAGTTTGCGCCTGCTCTAAGATCACGGAAATGCTGCGCTCGGTCATACCAGGATAATGCTCTAGCGTCAGCGTATCGACCTGCGCACCATCACCTGCAATTTCGTTCCGGTCTCGCACTAGCCCAACGAAAGAAACAATAGCGCCGGCCTGGCCTGCAGATGCATCACGCAGCTCCTGATAAATGCGCGCAACATCAAACTCTGTAGACTGAATCTGTACTTTTGAATCCATCTCAGCCTCCAGTCACCGGCGGTAGCAGCGCAACTTCGTCTCCGGCGGCAAGCGCTCGATTTCCGTTTACTAATTCTTGGTTGATCGCAATGCGCACATTGTCGCCGCGCAACTGCGCAAATACTTCGGCTGGATATCGGTCAGCGAGTACCTGATACACACCCTCTAGATCCAGCGCGTCTATCTCGAAGCCCTCGGTTCCCGTTACTTCCCGTAACTGGGCAAAAAATTTAACGCTGATCATGACTACGTTACCAAGGCTCCCGCAACATCTGTGTTTTGTTGATCGCGGGACCAATCACCGCTCTTGCCTCCGGTTTTTTCGAGCAGCCGAATATTGCCAATAAGCATGCCTTTATCGATCGCTTTGCACATATCATAAACCGTAAGAGCAGCAACGCTCACCGCACTCAACGCTTCCATCTCCACCCCGGTTTGACCTGTAACCTTACACGTAGCGCGCACCTCTAGTTGCGTATCGGATAATTCAAAAAACTCAACCTGCACCTTGGTGAGAGCCAAGGGATGACATAGTGGAATCAAATCCGAGCAACGCTTCGCAGCCTGAATGCCTGCGATACGAGCCACGGCAAGCACCTCGCCCTTGGCAAGTTGATTGTTCTTAATCGAGTCCAAGGTTGCCGCTTGCATGGATAACGTTCCTGCTGCGACGGCAATACGATGACTGAGTTCTTTACCGCCTACATCCACCATATTGGCTTCGCCAGCAGCGTTAATATGACTTAATTGTGTGGTCATGATTGATTCCCAATTTGCTGCACTGTATCACGCGCTCTAATCTTAGACTGACCCGGCCGACCGAGTAATGTAAAATTGCAGACTTGTTAACGCCGGTTCAACATTGCCGATATGCACAGCGCTGCGAATCATCAAAGTGACCTCTCCAATATATCAGTCATCGTCGGGATGTCCGGCGGCGTCGACTCTTCTGTGGCCGCCTATCTTTTGAAACAACAAGGCTACGCTGTTGCTGGCTTGTTCATGAAAAATTGGGACGAAGACGACGGTACCGAATATTGTACGGCAATTGACGATCTAGCCGATGCTCAAGCAACCTGTGATGCGCTGAACATCAAGTTGCATTGCGCTAACTTCGCCGCGGAATATTGGGACAACGTTTTCGAACATTTCCTAATTGAGTATCGCCAACTGCGAACGCCAAACCCCGACATTCTGTGTAATCGCGAGATAAAATTTCGACAGTTTGTCGATTATGCGCAAACACTTGGCGCGGATTACATCGCGACAGGCCACTATGTGAAGCGCACGGAAGTCCAGGATACCGTTCTTATTGAAAAAGGTGCCGATGGCAATAAGGATCAAACCTACTTCATTCAGGCTGTGCCGAAGCAACAATTACAAAAATGCCTTTTCCCTCTCGGTGATTGGCTAAAATCCGATGTCCGTAAGCTGGCCACGGAGCTGGGCTTACAGAATCATCGTAAAAAAGACAGCACAGGCATCTGTTTTATCGGAGAGCGTCGCTTTGCAGACTTCCTGCGGACTTATATAAATGATCAGCCCGGCCCTATTACCGACCTTGAGGGGCGGGTTTTAGGCACACACCGCGGCCTCCATTACTACACCATCGGCCAACGTCAGGGCATCAATGTCGGCGGTAAATCTGGAAGACTGGAGTCGCCTTGGTATGTCGCCGCGAAATGCCAAACTGATAATCGACTTGAGATCACACAAGACGAACGCATGCTGCAAAGCTCGTGGTTACACGCCGTGGACGTCAATTGGCTAACCGACGTTGAGCTACCATTGCGCTGCCAAGCCAAGGTTCGGTATCGACAGCAAGATCAGCAGTGTCGGGTGCAACGGGCCTGCAATAATCGTTTGCTCGTCCGCTTCGATGAACCGCAACGCGCGGTAGCCGAGGGNCAATACATCGCCTTCTATGACAATACGCAACTGTTGGGCGGAGGATGTATAGACGTTTGCCCACGCTCACCGAACCACTAACGCCTTTCGGAGTCTATGGTCTATGTCTGAACCNAGTCACATTAACGCCATTTCTGCAATTGATGGGCGATATCGCAGCAAAGTCGAGCCGCTAGCTGATATCTGCAGCGAGCTTGGGCTTATGAAATTTCGAACCCAGGTCGAGTGCCGTTGGGTGCAATTTCTCAGCGATTTGTCCGGGGTTCCTGAACTCCAGAGCCTCAGTCCAGAAGATCGCGTCTTCATAGACGAGGTTGCGAACAAGTTTGACAACGCAGCTGCACAACGGATTAAACACTTCGAGGCAACGACCAATCATGACGTCAAAGCCGTAGAGTACTACGTGAAAGAGCGCTTCAGCGAGCGCGCCTCACTGCAGCCAATTAGCGAGTGGATCCATTTCGCCTGCACCTCTGAGGACATCAATAACACCGCTTACGGTCTGATGATTAAAACAGCGATCAACGCTGTGTTGTTGCCGCAAATGGACAAACTCATCGGTGCGATTGATGATCTAGCGGTCAGCCAAGCAGAAACACCCATGCTGTCGCGCACCCATGGCCAAACGGCATCACCAACCACCCTTGGCAAAGAAATGAAGAATGTCGTTGTGCGCCTGCAGCGTCAGCGCAAACAATTCGCTGCAGTTGAGATCTTGGGCAAGTTCAACGGCGCCGTGGGCAACTTCAACGCTCATTTAACGGCTTACCCGAATGTCGACTGGTCTGCTGTATCGGGAGATTTCGTTTCCTCTCTTGGGCTGACAAACAATCCTTGGACCACCCAAATAGAGCCCCACGACTACATCGCTGAGCTGTTTCACTGCCTCATGCGTTTTAATCAGGTATTGCTGGATTTTAACCGTGACATATGGGCCTATATTTCCAACGATTACTTCAAACAGCGAAAAGTTGAAGGCGAAACCGGATCCTCGACGATGCCCCATAAAATCAACCCAATCGACTTTGAAAACTCCGAGGGTAATGTCGGCATGGCGAATGCCATGCTCGCACATATGGCTGACAAACTACCCGTTTCACGCTGGCAGCGCGACCTATCGGACTCCACCGTTCTGCGCAATATCGGCACTTGCTTGGGGCATTGCAGCATCGCCTATCAAGCGACGGTTAAGGGCCTGTCAAGGCTTGAGGTCAACACCGAGGTCATCGCCGAAGATCTGGCCCAAAGCTGGGAGGTGCTCGCAGAGCCTGTGCAAACCGTCATGCGCAAACATGGGATCGCCGAGCCTTACGAAAAGTTAAAAGCAGCCACTCGTGGCAGACGCCTATCNGCGGGGTTGTTTGCCCAGCTACTCACCGAACTGGAACTGCCTGAATCTGCAGTCGAGGAATTATGCCATCTGACACCAGAGCTCTATATTGGGATGGCTGCCGATCTTGCGCGCAAGCCAACCAGTTAGCGATGGACGCAGAATATTCGGTAGCAGAGGTCTCTTGGAAGACGCATCACGAGTCATTGATGGAGCTAAGATTTGAAGTCTTTATAGGCGAACAAGGCATAGCAGCAGAAGAGGAACTGGACCCAAATGACCCCNACTGCCGACACTTTATCGCGCTGAATAATGANGGCATTGTTCTTGGGTGCGGCCGCTTAACCCCAGAGGGGCAGATCGGTCGAATGGCGGTTCGAGCAACACTGCGTCAATCTGGCATCGGATCAGCGATACTGAAACATATTCTAGAATGCGCGCGACGCAGCGGCCGCAAAGACCTTTTTCTGCACGCGCAAAAAGATGCACAACAGTTTTACACGAAACACGGATTCACGATCGACGGCGAGACGTTTATCGAGGCCGGCATACCCCACATAGGCATGCAATACCAACTCGCTTAATCAGAGACTAGGAACAACCATGAATACAGATTATCGCAAACCACTCGGTCACAGTGGGTTAGATTACTTCGCCGCTGAAGAAGCGGTTAATGCTTTGCAAGATGGCGCCTATGCTGGCCTGCCCTATACCTCAAAGGTACTCGCAGAAAACTTAGTTCGGCGCTGCGCACCAGAGCGACTTAATGCAGCTCTAACGCAGATTATCGAGCGTAAGCGAGATATTGATTTTCCTTGGTACCCAGCTCGCGTGGTTTGTCATGACATTCTTGGTCAGACNGCGCTTGTTGACCTAGCAGGCCTACGCGACGCTATAGCGGCAAAAGGCGGCGACCCGGCAAAGGTAAATCCAGTTGTACCCACCCAATTGATTGTTGACCATTCATTAGCTGTCGAGCATGCCGGCTTCGAAAAAGACGCCTTCGAGAAAAACAGGGCCATCGAAGATCGCCGCAACGACGACCGCTTCCATTTCATTAATTGGACCAAAACAGCGTTCGAGAACGTTGACGTCATTCCGCCGGGCAACGGCATCATGCACCAGATCAATCTGGAACGAATGTCTCCCGTTGTACATGCACAAAACGGTGTCGCCTTTCCTGACACCCTTGTGGGAACAGATAGCCATACCCCACATGTTGATGCCTTGGGCGTAATAGCCATCGGCGTGGGCGGATTGGAGGCCGAGAGCGTGATGTTAGGCAGGGCCTCCTACATGCGACTACCCGATATCGTCGGCGTCGAACTGACCGGAGAGCGGCAGCCTGGCATCACCGCTACCGACATCGTCCTCGCCATAACAGAGTTTCTGCGGGCAGAGCGCGTGGTCTCTACCTATTTAGAATTTTTCGGCCCGGGAGCAGCGGCACTGACCCTTGGGGATCGCGCCACTATTTCCAATATGACCCCAGAATTTGGCGCTACGGCCGCAATGTTTTACATCGACCAGCATACCTTGGACTACCTGCGATTGACTGGGCGCAAGGAGCAGCAAGTTGAGTTGGTCGAGCACTATGCGAAAAAAACAGGCCTCTGGGCNGACGCTATGATCGGCGCGGACTACGAGCGCGTATTGCAATTTGATCTTTCGACGGTTTGTCGCAACATTGCCGGTCCTTCGAACCCTCACCGTCGGGTGGCAACGAGCGACCTGTCCGCCGAGGGCATCAGTGGCACTGTAGATACTCAAGATGGTCAAATGCCTGACGGCGCGGTGATCATTGCCGCAATCACCAGTTGCACTAATACCAGCAACCCGCGCAATGTCATCGCCGCCGCGTTACTGGCACGCAACGCCAATGCGCGGGGACTGACTCGTAAACCATGGGTCAAGTCTTCTCTCGCACCCGGCTCCAAAGCTGTGCAACTGTACCTCGAGGAAGCTGATTTACTCAGCGAGTTAGAGCAACTTGGTTTCGGCATCGTCGGCTTCGCCTGTACTACCTGTAATGGCATGAGCGGCGCGCTCGATCCTGCGATACAAGACGAAATAATCGACCGCGATCTGTATGCCACAGCCGTGCTTTCCGGCAATCGAAATTTTGACGGGCGAATCCATCCCTATGCCAAGCAAGCATTCCTCGCCTCACCTCCTTTAGTTGTTGCCTACGCCATCGCTGGCACTATTCGTTTTGATATTGAACAGGACGTGCTCGGTTTGGATTCCGCAGGACAGCCAGTTCGCCTCGCCGACATTTGGCCCACCGATTCAGAGATCGATGCCATTGTTAAACAGGCGGTTAAACCAGAGCAGTTCAGCGCGGTTTATGACCCAATGTTCGTTTCACTTAAAGACGTCACGGAGCAGGCGGATCCGCTTTACCAATGGCGGGAGCAAAGTACCTATATCCGCCGCCCACCCTATTGGGAAGGCGCCTTAGCTGGCGAGCGCAGCCTCAGCGGCATGCGACCACTTGCCGTGTTAGGTGACAACATCACCACTGATCATTTATCACCATCCAACGCAATATTGCGCGACAGTGCTGCAGGCGAATACCTTCATAAAATGGGTTTACCAGAGGAAGACTTCAACTCTTATGCAACCCACCGCGGAGATCATCTCACGGCCCAACGCGCTACATTTGCAAATCCCAAACTACTCAACGAGATGGTTCAACAAAGCGGTCAATTACAACAAGGATCGCTGACGCGACTAGAACCCGAGGGCCAGGTTTTGCGTATGTGGGAGGCCATCGAGACTTATATGCAAAGGAGTCAGCCACTGATCATTATCGCCGGTAAGGATTACGGCCAAGGCTCGTCTCGAGACTGGGCTGCTAAAGGCGTCAGACTGGCAGGTGTAGAGGCAATCGTCGCCGAGGGGTTTGAGCGTATACATCGAACTAATTTAGTGGGCATGGGTGTTTTGCCACTTGAATTCATGTCAGGTGAGGATCGCAAAACTTACGCCATAGAAGGCAGCGAGCGCTTTGATGTTTTAGGCGCCGTGAGCCCAGGCGCGAAACTCAAACTGATACTGACCCGAAGCGACGACAGCACCATAACTATTCCAGTACGCTGTCGCCTGGATACCGCCGAAGAAGTATCCATTTATAGCGCCGGCGGTGTTCTACAACGTTTTGCTGAAGATTTTTTGCAAGCTGAAACAGCCTGAGGCAGGCGCCTAGAGAGGAAAAATTTTAGTCATGAATGAAGCGCAGATGTTCGCACCCCAAATTTCCGTGCCGGCCACCTACATGCGTGGCGGCACCAGTAAAGGCATTTTTTTTAATCACGCTGACCTACCGGATACCGCAAAGCAACCGGGAATTGCTCGAGATGCGCTTCTGCAACGCATTATTGGTAGCCCCGACCCCTACGAAAAACAAATCGATGGGATGGGTGGTGCCACTTCCAGCACCAGTAAAGCCGTTATCGTTCAAGCCAGCGACAAGCCTGATCATGATATTGATTATCTGTTTGGGCAGATCGCGATCGATCAGGATTTTGTCGACTGGAGTGGCAACTGCGGCAACTTGTCCGCGGCTGTGGGTCCTTTCGCGATAGAGCAGGGATTNATAAGTTCTACTCGCATACCTAGTGACGGCATAGCCGAAATCCGCATATGGCAGGCCAACATCCATAAAACCATCATTGCTCATGTGCCAATCAGCAATGGCCGCGTGCAGGAAACAGGCGATTTCGAACTGGACGGCGTGACCTTCCCAGCGGCTGAGGTGCGGTTGGACTTTATGCAGCCTGTCGACACTCAAAGTGAAGCTCTTTTCCCGACCGGCAACTTGGTCGACACGCTGCACGTTCCAGACGTCGGTGAACTCGATGCAAGTATGATTAATGCAGGCATTCCGACCATTTTCATCAATGCTGCAGCAGTGGGTTATAGCGGCACCGAATTACAGGTGGACATCAACGCAGATGCCAAGGCGTTAGCGCTGTTTGAGAAAATTAGAACCGCAGGGGCTCTTGCTATGGGTTTAATCAATTCGCCCGAAGATGCCGCGGCCCGCCAACATACGCCCAAGGTGGCCTTCGTGAGCGCGGCTAAAACCTATACAGCGTCAAGTGGCAAACCGGTTAACGACAACGAGGTTGATTTACTCGTGCGCGCGTTGTCGATGGGTAAGTTACATCATGCAATGATGGGAACCGCGGCAGTAGCAATCGGCGCCGCAGCGGCCATTCCGGGCACATTAGTCAACCTGGCAGCCGGCGGCGGCAATCGCGACCATGTCGTTTTTGGACATCCGTCCGGAACCCTAGGTGTCGGCGCGATTGCCGAGCAGAGCAACGAAGGCTGGACCATTCGTCAGGCGAGCATGAGCCGCAGTGCAAGAATCATTATGGAAGGCGCTGTGCGGGTGCCTGATATAACCTAGCGCTCAGCAATCGGCACAACCTTGCGCGGCTCGGCCCCAACATAGTCAGCACTCGGACGAATGATCCGATTATTTTCGCGCTGCTCCATGACATGGGCAGTCCAACCAGAAACCCTCGAACAGACAAATATCGGCGTAAACAATTTTGTCGGAATCCCCATGGCGTTGTATGCGGAGGCATGGAAAAAGTCTGCATTAGCAAACAGTTCTTTTTCGTCCCACATCAATTTTTCAATCGCACAAGACACCGGGTACAACACCTTGTCGCCTACATCATCAGCGAGTTTTTCTGCCCATTGCTTAATTATTACATTGCGCGGATCGCTAGTGCGGTAGATCGCATGCCCAAAGCCCATGATCTTATCTTTACGCTCCAACATGCCGCGCACACCTTCGGTGGCTGCCTCCGGGGTCGAGAATTTTTCAATCAGCTCCATCGCCGCCTCGTTTGCGCCCCCGTGCAGTGGCCCCCGCAGCGAACCAATCGCACCAGTAACGCAAGAATGCATATCNGAGAGCGTCGACGCACACACTCGGGCGGTAAACGTCGAAGCGTTAAATTCATGCTCAGCGTAAAGAATCAATGACGTATCCATAACCTGCTGATGTAACTCATTGGGCGACTCGTCACTGAGCGTACGCAAAAAGTGCCCCGCTAAAGACGGTTCGTCGGTCGCCGTCTCTATGCGGACACCATCATGACTAAACCGATACCAATAATTGATAATCCCAGGCAACGCCCCTAGTAATCGATCTGCGGTACATTGCTGATTCTCGAAGTCGCCTTCAGGCTCTAAGTTCCCTAACATCGAGCAACCGGTACGCATAACATCCATTGGGTGGGCGCTCGCAGGAATCCGTTCAAGCACCTCTAATAAGGTCGACGGCAGCTCTCTATTGGTGATAAGCAGATTGCGATAGGCGTCTAACTCTTGCTGATTCGGCAAATGGCCATGGAAAATCAAATACGCCACTTCCTCAAAGCAAGNATTTTCGGCCAAGTCTGTGATGTCATAACCGCGATAGGTAAGCCCCGTGCCCGANACACCCACAGTNCACANTGCAGTGCTCCCCGCACTTTGGCCCCGTAAGCCCGCGCCACTAAGTTTTTTATCAACCATCACTTTCTCCCTATCCCTCAGCACCGCGGCCGAGTTTAACTATATTTATCAGTAAGCGGTCTTAACCAGCCTGTTCAGCAAACAACTGATCNAGCTTTTTCTCATATTCGTGGTACCCAAGGAAGTCATACAATTCCATACGAGTTTGCATGGTGTCCACAACCGCAGCCTGAGTACCTTGCTCGCGAATTTCTTTATAAACATTCAGTGCCGCTTTATTCATAGCGCGAAATGCCGACAACGGATAGAGCGCCATCGAAATCCCCACTCCAGCCAGCTCCGCAGTCGTATAGAGAGGTGTTTGTCCAAACTCCGTGAGATTAGCTAACACTGGTATGCCCGCCGCTCCAACGATGGTTTGATACATCTCAATCTCCGTCATGGCCTCAGCAAAAATTGCATCAGCACCAGCCTCTGCNAAGGCTCCAGCCCGATCCACTGCTGCATTGAAACCATCGACGGACAGCGCGTCGGTCCGAGCCATCACCACAAAATCCGCATCAGTCTTCGCATCCACCGCGGCCTTAATGCGGTCAACCATTTCTGCAATCGAAACAATCGCCTTATTAGGCCGATGGCCACAACGTTTTTGCGCCACCTGGTCTTCAATGTGCACCGCCGCAGCGCCGGCAGCTGTCATATCNCGGATTGTCCGCGCGATATTAAACGCACCACCCCAACCCGTGTCGATGTCCACCAATAGCGGCACGCCAGTGGCTGCAGTAATGCGGCGAACATCTTCCAGTACATCATTCAGCGAAGTCATTCCCAAATCAGGCAGCCCATAGGACGCATTCGCGACGCCTCCTCCTGACAGGTAGATCGCTTTANAGCCNACCTGCTCCGCCATAAGCGCGGTGTACGCGTTAATCGTTCCCGGAATCTGCAATGGCGATTCGTCGGCATAGGCCGCGCGAAATTTCGCTCCCTGACTCATAGTTTCTTCCTATATCAAAATGCCACGGCGGCTATTCTACCTTGAACCCGTGGTCGCAGAGCCAAACGCTCAGCAAAATNAATTTTGTAGATTACNGCGCTGTAAGCAGCGTCTTTAATNCCTCATAGCTATTCGCCAANGGGTANTGNGGATAAATTTCNCGNACATTGTCTGGCGCTTGAAAAAATATGCCCCGATCAGCCTCTTCTAACATTGACACGTCATTGAAAGAATCCCCGGCCGCAAGGACACGAAGATCCAAGGACTTGAACGCTCTCACCGAGCATCGCTTTGGGTCCGTTTGGCGTAATTTGAAACCAACGATGCGGTCCTGCTCCACCACGAGCTTATGGCAGAGCAAAAATGGTTGCTGTAATTGCGCCATCAGTGGCGCGGCGAATTCGTAAAAAGTGTCGGAAATAATGGCAACTTGATAATGCAAGCGCGCCCACTGCAAAAATTCAAAAGCTCCAGGCAGCGGCTGCAGCTTTGCTATCTGAGCCTGCACATCCGACAACGTGATGTCATGTTCTTCAAGCAANTTGAGGCGATAGTTCATAAGGTCTTCGTAGACTGGAATATCCCGGGTGGTTTTCATTAGTCCTTCGACTTGCGTCGCGCCGGCAACCGCTTGCCAAACTTCGGGCACCAATACCCCTTCAAGGTCCAAACACAATACGTCCACAATAATCCTCACGCGCTATCCAAGGCATAAGCATATAGCAACAGATTCTTTTTTATTCAATAAAACCATCGATCGCTTCCGCGCAAATGACTTCTGAGGCATGGGCCGTCATGCTATGAACATCCTTGCTCGCAACAGCGACCGCGCAACAATAGCTCTACAATCATCCATCAGCATTCAAGCGTCATCAGTCCAGCAGACTCGCGCGCNCTCTAGGCGGCACCTAAGACGTCATCTGATGGATCGGCTACAGCAGCTGCGATGGCGCGCGAGGTCTTTAGTCTGGACACCGCACCGCTACAACGACAAGCCTAGCTCGCCATCACCACCGTCCGCGAGCAAAACCAATGACCCGTCACAGTCTTTATGCCGGATCCCGCCGAGCTCGCGGAACTTGTAAAACATGTAGGCCCGTTCAGCTTTAAGAGCGCTTCCCAAAACTGATGCGGTTCAATCAACCAACTCTGCTCGTATACGGTTCGTTATTTCTGCGGCAAAGACACCTTGGCGAACAGGTCTTCTCGCTCCTGCCGGGTTTTGCACGCCAACGCCTCTCGCACCATCCATTCGTCAAGATGCGGCGCGAAAAGCTTGATAAAACTGAGCATGTAACGCCGCAAAAATGTACCACGCCGAAAGCCAATATAGGCCACACTCGACTCAAACAAATGGCTGGCGTCGATGCGCACGAGATCTTTGTCGAGGCCTTCGTCGAACGCCATGCTTGCGATGATCCCTACCCCTAGCCCAAGCCGAACGTAGGTTTTAATAACGTCGGTATCGGTTGCAGTGAACACCACATTGGGCGTGATATTCGCCGCACCAAAGGCTTCGTCGAGTTTAGAGCGGCCCGTAAAACCAAAAACATAGGTCACGATCGGCAGGTCGGCCAAATCCTCTAAACTCAAACTTGAGGTCCTCGCTAGCGGATGATCCTTTGGCACGACCACACAGCGGTTCCAACGATAACAAGGCATCATGACCAGATCGTGGAACANCTCCATACCTTCGGTGGCAATCGCAAAATCTGCGGTGCCCGCATCGGCAAGTTGTGAAATTTGTTCTGGCGAACCTTGATTCATGTGCAGACTCACGTCTGGATAAGCTTGGCGAAAGGATTGAATCACCTGCGGCAGCGCGTATCGCGCCTGCGTATGAGTGGTCGCAATACTCAGAGCGCCCTGNGTTTCATCCGAGCATTCTTGNGCCATTTGTTTGATCGTTTGAGTNTGGCGTAGGATTTCCCCCGCCATAGCAATGATTTGCTGCCCTACCGCAGTCACTTCTGATAGGTGTTTGCCATTTCGGGCAAAAATCTCGACACCTAGTTCGTGCTCTAGAAGCCGAATCTGTTTGCTAACTCCAGGTTGAGAGGTGAACAAGGACTCTGCAGCCGCAGAGACGTTCAGCCCGTTATTAGCAACCTCCCAAATGTATCGAAGCTGCTGCAATTTCATGACTACGACCTCTGCTGTCGATTAGAAGCCACCAATTTTAATATGCATTTGAGGAATTAAAAATATATTTTATATCAGCAACGGTTAGAAATTGTTGATCTGACTTATTCTCTGCGATTGACGACGCCATGAGGTACATGGCCGGTCGCCAAATGACCGGCCGCCCGGTTGCAGTGTAATTCATGATCATCAAAAAAAATGTCTGCAGCGAAGCCTCGCAAGAATTCGGTCTTGTCCATTCCGCCCAAGAACAGAGACTCATCAAGTCTTATGTCCCATTCGCGCAGAGTTCGAATCACCCGTTCATGCGCAGGCGCACCGCGCGCGGTAACCAGTGCGGTGCGAATGGGACTTTGGCCATCAGGGAACTCTTGCTGCAGGCTCTGCAGCGCCGCCAAGAATGCCTTGAAAGGACCGCCGCCTAATACATCGGCTGCTTTCGCTTGTTCATGCTCGCTAAATGCATCCAACCCATGGCGCTGGTAAATCTGCTCGGCCTCATCGGAAAACAGTACAGAGTCCCCATCAAAGGCAAGGCGGAGTATTGAGTTGTCTGCATCTCCAGCGCCACCGCCACCGCCAAGCAAGGTAGCCGCAGCAACCTTTTCCTCGAGGGCCAAGCGCACATCATCGCCATGAGTCGACAAAAATAAGTCGCAACCGAAGGCATTGATATAGCGGTAGGGCGACGCACCAGAACAGAAAGCGGCTCGGGTAATGCCTAATTCGTGAGCTCTTATTGAGTTGAAAACCCGCAGCCCAGTATCTGCCGAGTTGCGCGAAAGCAATATTACTTCGACTCTAGGTTTATCTAGCAACTTATTGATACTAAGTACTTTTTTTACTAAATGGTAGCCGTCTCCAGGCTCAAGAACAACGTCTTCCTGATCGATTTGATAGCGCCTATANGCCTCTAGTCCTTGGCTTTCGTAAATTTTGTTCGAGGTGGACAGATCAAATAAAGCGGTCGACGAAATCGCCACTGTTAACGGCTTAACGGTTACAGGTTCAGGCATCGAGATCAGGTATCAGTTCGCTTTCAAGGCGGTAGATCATATCTTTGATTTTGAGCTTGCGGCGCTTTAGACGCTGAATACGCATGCTGTCGTGATGTCGCGCTTCAAGAAGATGGTTAATGACCGCATCAAGGTCGCTGTGCTCAACCCGTAAGCCCTCTAACCACTCTAAAATCTTCGTTTGTTCGTCTGCCTGAGTCAAATGTGCCTCGCCGCGAGCGGTCCCTGGCTTGCAAAGCGAGCATGCTCGCCTAAGTTATTGTCAATTGAAGAATGCTTCGGCCTCTTCCTCTAGTGCAGACAATCTGCGCACCCAATTATCAAGTAGCAAAAAATCGTTTTCCGCGACGTCAAAGGCCCGAGCAATCTGCTTAACCAAGCATTCCTCTTCAATCTCAAACGCACCATCAACATAACTTAATTTAATTAAGTTAATCAGCACGATGATGCGTGAGCGTTGATCCTCGAAAACGTCCTGGATGCCTTCGACCTCTAGGTATTCCAACTCATCGATTTCGCTAAGACCCATTTCCTGTTTGAGCTCAACCAACATCCCTTCTTCGTTGGGATCCAGCAACCCATCAGACACAATGACGTTATGCGCCAGACGCAGCATAGTATGGCGCTGAGTAGTCCCCAGCGTGGATAACCACATAACTATTTATTCCCTAAACCAAACTCTAAGAAAGCAGCTGCTGGCCGAGACTAAAGATCATGATGATCACTGCCAACCACCCAACGCCTATCAAACCTTTCATTACCAAACCTTGGTCAAAAAAGTCTTCGATCAAATGCCACATTGTGGAGTCCAAAAAGTTTCGTTGCGGTTATTTTAGCTGTTCTCACCCCTCACTTGGTAGCAAAACTGCAAAGTCTTTATATTTTTTGCGCTTTTACCATTACCCAGCCCGCGTTCGAACATTAAGTGCGGCCAAGCAACNGGGCGAGGTTAGTGGACGAGGCTCTTTCCTTTGCCGCTTGCGTTACACTTTGGCCGTGGTTAACGCGTTCGTACAAATTTCTGATTCACTACTCGACGCAAGCAACGATTTCGCGATCGTTACGCCGAACGAGCGTCTTGCGCGTGAATTGCGCAGAGGTCTCAATCAGGCACACCAAGCACGGGGCCTGAAAGCTTGGCCAAGTCCCCATTGTTTGAGTTTGAACCAATTTCTCCAAGAGCACTTTGCCGCTTGGCAAGACCAAGCTGAAGAGGCTATGCGCCTGTTACCCAATAGCCAACTGCTGTCGCGATTTTATCAATGTGCCGAACCAACTAACAGGCACCTGAGCCCTAGCGCGGCCCAAGCTCAGGAATTACTCTATCGATACGATATTGAGATCGATGCCATCGCAGATGGCAGTGAGGGCAGCGACCTNTTTGTACCTTGGGCCCAAGCTGTCCGAGACCTTTCGCAGGCTGACGAGATCTATACCAGCCAACTGGCCAAAACATTGTTAGATCAAGCGAGCCCGCTTGATAAACCCATTTTATTATTAGCGTTTGACCACCTAAGCGTGACCGAACAGCGATATCTCGAAGCATGGGATCGTGCGCGCGGCGTAAAGTGGCTCAAAGACGCTCAACATATTGTAAGTTTCGATGCTATTGAGCCCGGCAAACAATTATCCTCGACCCTCACACCGGCCAAACAGCCCTGCCTTTTCGCTTTCGATTCGGTTGCGACTGAGCTGGCAGCAGCAGCCCANTGGTCTGCGGACATATGTCGTGAGCAACCAGATGCTCGAGTCGCTATTGTGGTGCCCAAACTGGCTCAGATGTATCACNGGGTACAAAGGCAATTTTCGGTAACTTTCGATCCAGAGTTTGGCAGTGCCACCCGCTGTTTCGATTTATCCGGCGGCAGCCCGCTCGTTGATCAGCCCGCGTGGATTCACGCTAACCTATTTCTCAATTGGTGCCATTCGCCGCTCACTAAAGACATTCTTGAGACCTTGGCCTTTTCGCCATTCCTATCGGCGCCGTGGTGCACCACTGCACTGCATGCCTGGCCACTTGGGCAGCGTCTGTTAGATATCAGCTATGCTGCCCACGACAGCTCGGCAGCTGCGCTGCTGCAGCACTTAGAGCAAGCCCCGGCAACCGAACGCTTCACCTATTGGCTAGGTTTTATCAGTGAGCTTTTGCGCCATGTAAACTGGCCAAATTTGAGCGAGCTCAAGTCAGCTCAGTTTCAAGCCGTTGCGCAGATTCACCAGTCCATGACAGAACTTGCNCGAGAGCAAATGGCGGATCTTCAGCACATGTCGTTCGAAGCAGCGCTAGAGCTGTTGACCCTGCACCTGCACACGCAAATGTTCGCGCCACAGCGACCTGCTTCTCAGGTCCAAGTGCTCGGCTTACTTGAGACCACTGGACTTGATTACTCACACCTTTGGGTTTGTGGCATGGACGCCAACAGTTTTCCACAAACCGCTTCGCTAAATCCCTTCATCCCCACTGCTCTTGCCCAGCGGCATAGACTTCCAAGGGTTAGCGCAGATCAGGAATTAGAATTTGCACAACGCACGCTTAACCAATGGATCGGCAGCAACGCCGCATTGAATTTCAGTTACGTGAGCCAACTCGATGGTTATGAGCTGCTACCTAGCAGAGCCATTGCAGATATGGCTCAGCCAGTAACTTTTGCACTGCCGGCCGAAGCGAAAATATTTCACCCCTACTACCAACGCGAACCGGTGCGGCTGATCAGAGCTCCAGATTTCAAAGGCCGGCCCGTACAAGACAAGCGCATGCTTGGCGGCTCTAGTGCGCTGCAAGACCAGTTGGAATGTCCATTTCGCGCCTATGCCCAGCAGCGCCTCGGGCTCAGACAAGAGCGGAACCCAAGCGAATTCCCAGATGCGCTGGAGCGCGGTTTAACCCTGCATGCAGTAATGCAGTATCTGGCCGAGCATTGCGAAACCAGCGAACAATTCGTCGAGTTAACCGATTCGAAGATTTACCAAGCGTGCGCTAAGGTACTTGGAGGTCGCGCGCCGCTACCCCAAGAATTCTTCAATAATGAGTGTGCGCGACTCGCAGATCTGGTTAGACGCTGGCTAGAGCTTGAAATCCAACGTCAGCCCTTTGCGATTCAGGCCGTTGAGCNGGAGTTTCAACTGGAGCTCGCTGGTTTGACCTTTGCATTGCGTGTCGATCGCATAGACCAGGTGAATAATCGCTGGGTAGTTATTGACTACAAATCATCGAACAAAACCGCAAGCGGCGCGACAAAATCACCCCCTACTGATCTGCAATTACCGATCTATAGCCTTCTCGATGAGCACATTACGAGCGTCGTGTACGCCTGCATAAGCGACAAAGACGTTAAAGCAGTAGGCATCGGCGAGCAGCCATTGACCGATACCAAGTCGAGCGCATTGCTGGTCAAGCCGCCCCCTCAACCATGGGCTGAACAACGTAATCAATGGCAGGCTACTCTGACCGAATTGGCCCAAGCACTGCATGACGGTGCTGCAACAGTTACCCCACGCAAAGGCGCTTGTCGCTACTGCCATCTCCAAGGCTTATGTCGAATCAACACACCCAGCGATGAGGATTCGGACTATGAATACGACTGATCCATCGCTACCTATCGATCAATCCGCTCGCGAAAAAGCTGTGGACCCCAGTCGATCGTGCATCGTTCAAGCGCCGGCTGGGTCAGGCAAAACTACCCTATTGGTCGAGCGTTATTTAAATCTTCTAGAACGAGTTAATCGCCCAGAAGAGATCCTTGCTATCACCTTCACCCGCAAGGCAGCAACCGAAATGAAGCAGCGCATTCTCAGCGCGTTAGAAAAAGAGAATCCACTGGCCCAACGCATTCGCCAACGTGATGCTGACGCAGGCTGGGGGCTGCGACTCAACCCTAATCGGTTAAAAGTGCAAACCATCGACAGTTTCGCAATGGAATTAGCAACCCGAATCCCCAAGCAGAGCAGCGTTGCGGGCTTAAAATTATTGGAATCAGCCGATCACCTTTACCAACAGGCATGCGAGTCGTTGCTGCAACAACTGACCAAAGCCGCCCCCACAGCGCCCGTTATCGCCGATTTCTTAGCGTTTCTGAGCAACGACGCTACCAGCGCCATTGCCCTACTCAAGAACATGCTGGCACGACGTGACCAGTGGCTCGACATCAACAACCACTTGGCACTGCAGACCGCTGGTGCACCAGAGAAAATGCAAAGTCTGTTGCAGCACGCTTTGGTCGAGTTACGTCATCAGGTTCTGCACGCCGCCCGGGAGAGCTTTACAAGTGCGCATCAACAGAAGCTCAAGTCCATTTATGCGAGCCTCTATCCAGATGCCGATCACTCGGACTTTGATGCCGCTCTGAGTACGGTCGCACCGCTATTGTTGACCGGTAAAGGCGAGCTTCGTAAAAGCATTGATCGTCGCGCCCACTCCGGTTTTGCCGACAAAAATCTCCGCGACGAAGTCAAGGCTTGGTTGCCTGACTTAGCAACAGCATCAGTCGTTGAGCACCTTAAACATGTAAAGCACTTGCCGCCCGCACAGGCGACGCAGCCGCAGGCACAGGTCCTTACAACAATGAGCATTTGCTTATCACTCAGCGCCATAGCGCTTAACAATGTGTTTTTGCGCGAGCGCGCCATCGATTTCACCGAATTACAGCTTCGCGCTAGCGCAGGGCTGCGGGATGAATCTGGCCCCACTGACCTTGCTCTGTATTTCGACTATAAAATTCGCCATTTGCTCGTCGACGAATTTCAGGACACCTCTCACAGCCAAATGCATTTTTTTCAGCTCCTCACTGAAGGCTGGCAAATGGACGACAGCAACACGTTTTTTGCGGTTGGTGATCCTATGCAGTCCATTTATCGCTTTCGCGATGCCGATGTGGCGCTATTTGCCCGATGTCGCGAGCAAGGCTTGGCTGGCTTACCCCTTGAGCCCTTAGATCTAGTCGCAAACTTCCGCTCAACACCTGAGTTAGTAAATTGGTGTAACGATCTATTCGGCAGTCTGCTGCCACCGCATGGCAATCCACGCCTTGGTGCTGTGGACTTTGCGGCATCACATGCAGCGAGTGCATCCAGCACCGACTCAGCTGCCGTCACCTGCAACGCCTATGTCGATGCGAAACAAGAGGTCAGCGATATTGTCACTCACCTGCGTAGCATCGGTGACGGCAGCGTTGGCATCTTATGTCGATCGCGCAACCATCTTCTGCCATTAGTCAGCGCTATGAGCGCCGCTGGTATTTCGTGGCGCTCAACAGATATCGACCTGCTTGCCGAGGTTCCGGTAATCCAAGACCTTATGAACGCCCACCGAATACTCCAAAATCCTGAAAACAAACTAGCATGGCTGAGTATTTTACGCAGTCCACTCATAGGCTTAACGCTCGACGAGTTGCAGCAATTGAGCGAGATAGAAAATTTCGTCACTGAATTGCCCGCAGTAAGCAACAACCATCCTGCCTTAGATCGTTTGAGCAGCGGGCTAGATTGGGCGCAACGCCATCTCTATGAATTTCCTTTACGGGAAATTATTGAAGGTCTATGGCTGCGCCTTGGCGGCATGAATGCCTATGATGAGGTGGCATGCGAACACGCTTTGCATTGGTTCGAGCTTGTTGAGGAACTCGGCCGCGACGCCTATCACCTTCCCACCTTAGAGCGCGGCGTGGCGCGCCTATTTGCCAATCGCGCCAGTGCAGAACAAATCGAGGTGATGACCATTCACAAAGCTAAAGGTTTGGAGTTTGATCATGTCATTGTGCCATTCNTGCAAAGAGGCACTCGTCATGATCAAGCACCACTCATGCTTTGGCAGCGCGGCGACAGCAGCCTACTCATCGGCGCTAAGCAGGACCCAATCCATGCCTGGCTCGACTATGAAGAAAAAATTCGCGCCACGAACGAGCGCAAACGATTACTATATGTTGCATGCACTCGCGCGCGCAGCAGCCTGTGGCTAAGCTATCAGACAGAAGACCTAGACAAAGCAAGAGATATGGCAGAGTGGATCCGCGAACAATCTTCACCTATAGATTCGCAGCTCACAACCCCACCGACCCATAGCGCCCAGCCACCGCTACTGACTGCCCTACCCAGCGACTACCGTTGGCAGCCACCACACCACGAANCAACCGTGACTGCCACGACACTAATCCCAAGCGAGGATCTAATCGGTGGCCGCCTCGAGGTGGCAATAGGCCATCTCGTTCACAAAGCACTGGCATGGTTGGGNAACACCCAGGCCCCTAGCACAGAATCACTCGCCGACCGTTTAAGTCACTGGGCAACAGCACAGGATATAGAACCTGACCGCCTACCCGCACTCATCGACGTTGCTCACCAACACATAACTAAGGTTCTTGATAGTAGCGAGGGTCAATGGATTCTGACTAACCACACAAACGCGCGATGCGAGTGGGCGATAAGCGGCGTGGATGCCGGTGGGCAGATCCGCAACGCAGTGCTTGATCGTTATTTCGAAAGCGCGGGGCAGCGTTGGATTATTGACTACAAAACCGCCATGCCTGCAACAACAGGCACAACTGCTGATCCGGAGCAATTTTTGCAAGAGCAAAAGGATCGGTATCGGCCACAACTAGACCGCTATCGTGACTTGGTCGAGCGTCTGTTTGCCGATGACCCCAAGCCCATCCGCATTGCCCTGTACTTTACTGGACTGGGTGAACTGCACGAGCTTTGATTCGACTCAGCGAATTGCTTTTTGGCAACAGTGGTTTAGTATTTCGCGCTATGTGTGAAATTACCCACTCATTCAGAGGTCCTCAGCCCAGCAGCAAACCTGTTGGTGTCGTTAATTTTTGGCAGGGCTATCGCTTTTTTGTGAGCGACTAGCTGGCCTTCCTATCTACGAAGGCAAACCACTGCCTTCGCTTAGCCCCGCAAGGCAGCCGCCGAACGGGGTTTTTTATGCACAGAACTATTGCTTACGTGTTGCTTGGCAGGAGCAAAAAAGATGACCGTGCAGTTAGAAAATTTAAACGTCGAGTCCCATGAAGTGCTTGTTACACCTGAACAATTGAAAAGGCGATTGCCGATTCCAGAATCTATTCGAGAAAAAGTGAACGCACATCGAGACAGCGTTCGCAAAATCGTTAAAAAGAGTGACGAGCGCCTGCTCGTCGTCGTTGGACCATGTTCAATTCACGACCCTAAAAGCGCCTTGGAATATGCAGAGCGACTAAGCGCGCTAGCCAGAGAACTGGATGATCGACTGTTTCTCGTCATGCGCAGCTATTTCGAGAAACCACGCAGCACAGTTGGGTGGAAGGGTTTGATTAACGACCCCTTTCTCGATGATAGCTTTAACGTCAGCGAAGGCTTACATATCGCTCGACAGCTATTGCTGGATATTTCCGAATTAGGGCTGCCTCTGGCAACTGAAGCATTAGATCCAATAACACCGCAATACTTACAAGAATTATTTTCCTGGAGCGCTATTGGTGCCCGCACAACAGAATCACAGACCCATCGAGAAATGGCTTCGGGATTGAGTTGTGCGGTCGGTTTCAAGAATGGCACCGATGGCTCATTAGACGTTGCGATCAACGCTTTGCAATCAGTAGCTCAGCCGCATCGTTTTCTCGGCATTAGCACTGATGGGAAAGTAAGTGTGGTTCGCACTCGCGGCAATGCCTGCGCCCACATTGTGCTGCGCGGCGGTTCTAACGGGCCAAATTACGACGCTACCCAAATCGACGAATGCGAGCGCCAACTGACCTCTAGCGGCCTAAATCCGTCAATTATGGTGGATTGCTCCCACGCGAACTCAAAAAAGGACTACAGAAATCAGCGCGGCGTCTTGGACTCAATCGCTGGACAGATTGCTTGCGGTAATACAACCATCACCGGAGTGATGATTGAAAGCCACCTACACGCTGGCAATCAAAATATAGGTGCAGGCAATGGATTAGCCTACGGTGTATCTATTACCGATGCCTGCGTGGACTGGATTGAAACGGAGGCTATGCTGCGCGATTTGCACCGTCACCTTGGGACGCGCTTTACCGCATCCAGCGCCTAGCTGTAGTAGGCGTTTTCGGTGAAGGAGTGGTCTGTATGGTCCACAACACCTGCAAGTTCCGGGACTTGCTCCAAGAGCGTCCCCTGAACGCTACTTTTAAGCGTAATGTCCACCGCTGAGCAGCCCTGGCAACCACCACCGAACTGCAAGACCGCCTGCTTGTCTGCAGTGACTTCAACCAAAGAAACCACACCGCCGTGAGCTGCCAGACCCGGGTTAATTTCATTGTAGAGAACATAGTTAATACGATCCTCTATGGGTGCATCCGGACCCACCTTCGGCACCCGTGCATTTGGTGCCTTGATCGTTAGTTGCCCGCCCATTTGATCTTCCTGATAGTCCACCTCAGCGTCTTCGAGATAAGGTTCACTACGACCCTCAAACCAAGCCCTAAATCCTTCATATTCGACCGCAATATCGCCTTCCTGTTCTTCGCCCGGCCTACAGTAGGCAATGCATGTCTCGGCCTGAGGCGTACCTGGTTGGGCAACAAAAATGCGGATCGCGACATCGGCGTCTTCTTGCTTAGTCAGCAGTCCTTGCAGATAAATTTGGGCAGCGGACGATATGTTGATCATTGTTATTACATTTACTCTGAAAAATTGGACGCGCTATCCGCGTTGCTAGGTNCGCAGTATATACCGTAGCTCCTTGAACAGGTAAACGACTATTAGTTTTACTCAAAGAAGCGTCCAACTCCTTCAATTGTTGATAGCAGTGGCCTTCGTTAGGCTGCACGCTCAGCATCAACGAGACTTCTTATGCTCGGCGTCACCGCCAGTGCAGGCCCGCCTGCAGCCACCTCACGTGCAAAATTGACCGAACTGCAAAAGCTCATGAAGCAGAGAATATTACTGCTCGACGGCGCCTACGGCACGGCCTTTCAAGACTACAAGCTCGAAGAGGATGCCTACCGAGGCGAGCGTTTCATTAACCATAACCTGCCATTGCAGGGCAATCACGACATCCTGTGCCTAACCCGCCCAGATATCGTCGAAGAGGTACACCGCAACTACCTTCTGGCGGGCAGCGACATTATCTGCACCAACACATTTAACGCAACCACGATTGCCCAAGCTGACTTCGGCACCGAGCACATCTGCTTCGAAATTAACAAAGCGGCGGCTGAAATCGCCAAAAATGTTGCCAATGAATACACCACCGACGCGAAACCCCGCTATGTGGCAGGCAGCGTTGGCCCGACCAATCGCACCGCAAGCTTGTCTCCGGATGTAAATCAACCGGGTTATCGAAACGTCAATTTCGATGAACTGGTGAGCGCGTATACCGAGGCCATGCAGGGTCTAATTGCTGGCGGTGCGGACATCTTACTGATTGAAACAGTATTCGATACGTTAAACGCCAAAGCTGCGATCTATGCCGCAAATCAAGTCAACAAAACACTCGAAGACGAATTACCCCTAATAATCTCGGGTACCATAACCGACGCCAGCGGACGCACGTTGTCCGGTCAAACCTGTGAAGCCTTTCTCTACTCCATTGAACACGCGAATCCACTTGCCGTAGGGCTAAATTGTGCGCTTGGCGCCGAGCAGCTCCGACCCTATGTGGCTGAGCTATCGAAATTATGTTCAACCGCAGTTAGCGTGCATCCAAATGCAGGACTACCTGACGCTTTTGGTGAATACACACAAACGCCCGAGCAAATGACCGATATCGTTCGAGAATTTGCCGAATCAGGGTGGTTGAACCTCATCGGCGGCTGCTGTGGCACAACACCTGAACATATCAGTGGGATTGCTGAAGCAATGGCCGAGTTTCCTCCAAGGACACTTCCAGAGCGACAAAGTAGCAATACGGAAGCTACGACCGAGTTATTAAAGCTCTCGGGACTCGAGCCCCTAAAATTGCAGTCTGATAGCTTATTCGTAAACGTTGGTGAACGGACTAACGTCACTGGATCCGCACGCTTTGCACGGCTTATTCGCGAAAATAAATTCGACGAAGCACTGAACGTTGCGCGCCAACAAGTTGAAAACGGCGCTCAAATTATCGACATCAATATGGATGAGGGCATGCTGGATGGCGAACAAGCCATGGTGCATTTCCTAAACCTCATTGCATCAGAGCCAGATATATCTCGCGTGCCAATCATGCTTGATTCGAGCAAATGGGACATCATTGAAGCTGGNCTAAAGTGTGTCCAGGGCAAAGCGATCGTTAATTCAATAAGCCTTAAGGAAGGCGAAGAAGCTTTTATTGCAGCTGCCCAGAAATGCCTCGAGTACGGCGCCGCGATGGTTGTCATGGCGTTTGATGAAAACGGNCAAGCTGACACCCAGACTCGCAAAGTCGAAATCTGCGAACGCAGCTATCGCATCCTCACCGAGCACGTTGGGGTGCCACCCGAGGATATTATTTTTGATGCCAATATTTTTGCCATCGGTACCGGTATAGATGAACACCGGAACTACGCCGTTGACTTTATCGAGGCTGTCCGCTGGATTCACCAGAATTTACCTGGTGCGAGCACGTCAGGAGGCTTGAGTAACGTATCTTTTGCATTTCGCGGCAATAATCTGGTCCGCGAGGCAATTCATACGGTCTTCCTCTACCACGCAGTCCAAGCCGGTTTAACTATGGGCATCGTCAATGCCGGGCAGTTGGGCATTTACGAAGAACTCCCAGGCTCGTTGCGCGAGGCAGTCGAGGACCTAGTATTAAATCGGCGCGAGGACGCGACCGAGCGTCTACTGGAAATGGCTCAGAGGCTTACCGATACAACAGATGCAAAATCTAGCGAACAAGCACAAGAAGCTTGGCGCGAGCTCGAGGTTCACCAACGACTAAGCCACGCGCTAGTCAAAGGCATTGCGGATTATGTTGTTGACGACACTGAAGAGGCGAGACAGCTCGCCAGCCATCCGCTGGAAGTAATCGAAGGGCCGCTCATGGACGGCATGGGCATCGTTGGGGATTTATTCGGCAGTGGCAAAATGTTCTTACCCCAAGTCGTCAAGAGTGCCCGCGTCATGAAGCAGGCAGTGGGTCACTTAGTGCCCTTTATCGAAGAAGAGAAACAACGTAGCCCAGATCGCAAGCGATCCGCAAAAGGCAAAATTGTCTTGGCTACCGTAAAAGGCGACGTACACGATATCGGCAAAAACATCGTCGGAGTGGTTTTGCAATGTAACAACTATGAAGTCATCGACCTTGGCGTCATGGTGCCCGCGGACAAAATTATCCAAACGGCGATCGATTGCGGCGCTAACGTAATTGGCCTATCCGGATTGATTACGCCTTCACTGGACGAAATGGTACATATCGCAAGCGAAATGCAGCGACGCAGCTTAACAATACCACTACTTATCGGGGGCGCTACAACCAGCAAGGCACATACCGCTGCTAAAATCGCGCCAGAGTATGACAACCGGGCAACCGTTTACGTCTCCGATGCGTCGCGCGCGGTGAATGTCACCGCCAAACTACTCGCCGAAGAGCAACAGTACGAGGCCTACGCCGCAGAAATTAGCAACGAATATGCGCTGATTAAAAATCGTGTGGAGGCTCGCCGTGAAAAACGTGCGTTCCTCGCACTGAGCGATGCCCGAGCGAATGCTACGCCAATCGATTGGTCCAGCTATCAGCCGCCCATCCCGCGAGATTTAGGTGTGCAGGGTATTACGCCGACCCTCGCAGAGTTGGTGCCGTATATCGATTGGACACCATTCTTTATGACCTGGGAACTCGCCGGACGCTACCCAGCAATTCTCGAAGACGAGGTCGTTGGTGAAGCTGCCACACAGTTGTTTGAAGACGCGGAGTCGCGATTACGGTGGTTAATTGAGGACGGACGTTTGGGCGCCTCTGGCGTTTACGGGTTTTGGCCCGCAAACAGATCCAGCGACGATGATATCACTCTATTCACTGACGAATCTCGCACACAAGCGCTAGCGCAACTCCACCATTTACGCCAACAAGCGCCTAAGCCTGATGACCTAAGCCCAAATTATTGTCTGGCCGATTTTATCGCACCCTCAGGGACTGCAGATTACATCGGCGGCTTTGCGGTGACTGCCGGTAAAAATATCGAAGATATTCTCGCTGAGTTCAGCGATGACGATTACACGCAGATAATGATTAAAGCGCTCGCCGATCGCTTAGCTGAGGCCTTCGCCGAATTTCTCCACGCAAAAGTTAGGCGGCACTATTGGTGCTACGCTGAAGACGAAAATCTTGATTCTGAGGAGCTAATTAAAGAACGCTATCGAGGCATACGGCCAGCGCCCGGTTACCCGGCCTGCCCTGAACACAGCGAAAAAGTAACCCTGTTCGAATTATTGGATGCGACCGCGAGAACCGATATCGCGTTAACAGAAAGTTACGCGATGCTACCAGCTGCTGCGGTAAGCGGGTGGTACTTTTCTCACCCGGACAGCCGGTACTTTGGCGTTGGGAAAATTGACGAAGATCAACTGCAGAGTTATGCAGAGCGCAAGCAAGTAACAGCAGATGAAGCGCGTCGCCTGCTGACCCCAAACCTAGTCAGCTAGCCCGACCTACATCGACCCCATTCTGCAACCACAGAATAACAGCGTCCTTTACAGATCGATGGTGAACCCTGAAATCAGGTGGGCTGCCATCAGTACCGCAGCGCTAAAAATCACAGCGATTGCCGTGGCATCAACCTTGCTGTCGCTGTCATTGGCTTGCTCTTCGATTTCGTTTTCTGCAGTCGGCTCGGTCATGGTAGCTCCGTAAGAAAGTTGCGGAAGCATTATAGACCGACGTTCTTCGATCTCAACCTTGGCGTGCCAGAATCGCAGCCTAGAAACACCCTAGATAATCGCAACCGTTCGTTGAAGACATGCCCTTTCATGGCAATTCTCACTGTCGAATACACATCTAAACNTANCTCAGTTGCGGTTAAAAACGCCGCTGCTAAGAATCCCACGCTGNGCTGCTTTGATAACACATCGGTTACACGAGCAATCTTCACGCTGTTGGTGCTNTNCATNGGGTCTGTACATAAAACGCGTAAAAAGTAGGCACATCGAATCAACTTTACGCTGTTCTTAAGTACTCACACTACGAGACCAGGAATTCGCTTTCCACAATATAAATATTTGAACTGCCACTACTACAGCGTAGGTAAGAACATGATCCCATCCTCCAATAAATCCCCCCATCATAGATCCCATACCAGATGTTACAGACCAAGCGATTGGGATTAGTGAGAATATATTTTTAGTGANGCCAAACACTACGCCAAAAATAAGACCTGAAAAAAATAGAGTAAGAATTTCTGCTGGGTCAAAAGAACCCACATGATAAAAGCAAAAACATAGCGCAGATAAAATAGGAGCCAAAATATAACCAAAGGCTTTTTCAAACCTTAGTTGTAACCAACCATATACAAACAGAACTTCCCAAAGAACCAATCCATTGAAAATCAAATGCGGCAAGAGATCAACATCACCGAAGTCTTTAGCAACATCCATGAGTTGATAAGAACCAATGACAGCGAGGATTATAGAAATAACAATTGATTTGATTAAATTGTGAGTTGTAATGCCAAGGCCAGATAGTCCCTCACCTCCCATGTGGATCACTACATAAGCAGGTATTAATGTATTTAGGAATAAGTGTCCTACGACGATGAAAACAATGAAAAAGACAGCCACACTGTCCATCCCATAGTGAGTATTTACGTAATAAACCGGGAGCATTAAAAATGCTGTTATGGTCGCCAAAAGAGTATCTTTTCTATACGTAAAGTTAAAAGCCTTTCTTTTTTCAATCATATTAATTCACGTCATCTCTAGATTGTTTTTGTTTTGGTGTAACTAGCCGAGAGGTAACTTGTCGCCAAGGAGGTCGCTGATAACATTCAGGTATTTAATCCAGGCTGCTCGACCTTACTGGCGATATTCGTTACAAACTATTTCCTTTTAGGTCTTTCTTTTAGGTCTTTCTTTCAGTTCTCCTCCGCAGTTTTTACAGACGTGCTTATGATCTTCTGCACACGACTGACAATACGTGCACTCATAAGAACAAATATATGCCAAGGAATCGTTTAACAACTTAACAGCACAAGCCAAACATTCTGCTTTCATTTCAAGCATTTTCTAACCATCTGATTCGCTGTTCAAACTTACTCCACTGTCATCGAGCTCCTACAGCAACCCTATGACAACCTAAACATTAATTCGTAGATCCAGCCGACGTTGGGCAGTAGAAAAACTGCAAAAACAAACATCACCAGGCACCGGACGAACAAATATATTTCTACCAAGCCTTAGGCTAAACTTGAAAAGGCCAGAGGTGCTAACCGTTTATCTTAAGGAAAATACCGTACATCGGCCTGCAGCAATCGTTATCGATGTTCGGCGATTGCACCAATTTCAGCGCGCTTAAGATGATGTAAAAGCCACTCGCGCTCTGCAAATCTAGGGATGCTATGCTACCGCTATGACGCACCCTAACCTTATTGATTCGTTTTTTATTATTTTTNGCGGCGCGGCGCTACTTGCGACGCTCACCCTGTACACAAGACAGCCAATGTTAGTTGCGTACATAATTCTGGGGTGTTTAATCGGCCCTCACGGACTGGCACTGATTGACGATGCCAAACATCTAAGTGAAATCGCCGAAATAGGCATCATGTTCTTACTGTTCTTAGTCGGCCTCGATCTTCAGCCCAGCAAATTGCGTAACATGGTTGGAGAATCCATGCTCACAGCGCTTGGTACTACTTTAGTGTTTTTTGTTCTTGGCGCGGGCACAATGTTGCTCTTCGGTTTTGCCATCAGCGAAGCTATTGTGATCGGTTTGGCGCTGACTTTTTCAAGCACTATTCTTGGTTTAAAACTGCTACCTACCACAGCATTACACCACCGGCATGTTGGCCAACTGGTCATTAGCCTGCTCTTAATCCAAGACTTATTAGCGATCATAGCNATTGTCGTTGTCGGNGAATTTACGCCAGAACTAAGCAATCTCATGCAAAATCTCGGCGTGATATTACTCGCACTGCCCCTCCTTGGGCTCTGCGCATTCGCTGGAGTCCGCTTCGTACTGTTACCACTAATAAAACGCTTTGATGCCTTTCATGAATATATTTTTTTGGTGGCCATCGCTTGGTGCTTGGGGCTGGCAAGTCTGTCTCACAACCTGAACCTGTCATTCGAAATCGGCGCCTTTACCGCNGGCGTGAGCCTAGCAACCAGTCCAATCGCTAAATACATCGCAGAAAATCTGCGTCCTTTACGTGACTTTTTCCTCATTATGTTTTTCTTTTGTGTTGGCGCAGGCCTAGACGCCAGCCTAATCAGTGACCTATGGCTGCCGATCTTAGCGACCACGGTCATCGTGGTAATATCNAAACCGCTGGTATTTAGCGCGTTGTTAAGGATTCAGGGCGAGCCGACGAGCACGGCCCAAGAAGTTGCCGCTCGGCTTGGTCAAGGTTCAGAATTCGCCTTGCTANTNAGTTATATCGCCGTAGGCAANGNCCTCCTAGGTGAAGCCGCAGCAGCTGTATTACAAACCGCTACGGTGCTTACCATGATCATCAGCAGTTACTGGGTAGTGTCTCGATACCCTAGTCCAATCGCTGCAAAGGAGAGTTTGCGCCGGGATTAATCCTCCGCATATAGATCGACCACGCCTCGACCAACCATCTGCCCTGCTAAAATGCGATCAATAGCACCAGACAAGCTATGCAAAGTGAGCGACTCTTCGACGTCCGCTAAATCCATCTGCCAATCCGTCGCCAAACGCGACCATATGGCGGCCTTTTCCGCTATCGGCAGTTGCACAGAATCAATACCGAGCAAGTTAACGTGACGTAGAATAAAGGGCAGCACCGAGGCAGAGAAATTTGGTGCCGCCACCAGCCCACACGCCGCAGCGCTGCAACCGTAGCGAAGACTTTTCACCGCGTTAAATAAGATATCACCACCAACAGTGTCGACCACACCGCCCCAACGTTCAGCCAACAACGGCTTGTCAGCGCCCTCCGCAGCTTCCTCACGGGTCATAAACTCGACGGCGCCCAAACTACGCAAGAAATCTTGCTTATCTGCTTTGCCCGTTACTGCAACCACTTCATAGCCCAAACCCGCCAGTAGTTTTACAGCCACCGACCCAACACCCCCTGTCGCGCCAGTAACCAATACCGGGCCTGACGCCGGTGTCAGACCACTTTGCTCAAGTTTTTGTACGCACTCTGCAGCCGTAAAGCCAGCAGTACCGATGCGCATGCTAGCGCGCGCATCGAGACCCTCAGGCATTTTTACCGCCCAGCCAGAAGGCACACGAATTCTTTGAGCAAAACCGCCAGCAGTGCCCATTCCTAGATCAAAGCCAATAACAATAACTCTATCGCCCTCTGCAAAAGCAGTGTCATTACTCGCAAGCACCTGCCCAGCTGCGTCGATACCAGGCGTATGCGGAAATACGCGGGTAACCCCAGGATTCCCGGTAGCCGACAACGCGTCTTTGTAATTCAGTGAGGAATAATGAACATCTATAAGTAGCTCACCCTCAGGTAGATCATCGACATCACGATCGATGACACTGCGGACAAATCCAGCATCGGTCTTCTCTACTTGAAACGCTCTAAATGACATGGGCTAATGCTCCTCGATTTTGACTAATACAACTATGGGCATGCGTACGCTACGAGCGACGCGTAAACTCTAACAATTGGGTAACTCGATCTAAGATGCCACTGGCCTTACC
>PAFJ01000015.1 GCA_002704325.1 Gammaproteobacteria bacterium
CAGGTAGGGCGAGCGCCCTGTAAAGCTGGCTTTCGGGTAAATGGCGGAGCGGACGGGACTCGAACCCGCGACCCCCGGCGTGACAGGCCGGTATTCTAACCAGCTGAACTACCGCTCCGCAGCGGAATAGCCAATTGCGTCGTGCAATTTAGCTAAAACTTGGTGGGTGTTACAGGGGTCGAACCTGTGACCTACGCCTTGTAAGGGCGTCGCTCTACCAACTGAGCTAAACACCCAAGAATCAGTACTCTGGTGAGGCGGCGTATAGTACCTGCTCGGGTCTCTCTGTCAAACCATGTGGCGAACTTTGCTGAAAAATTTGTCTTCTTATGCGAATGCTCAAAACTGCGCGTGATTTTGATATTTAGAGTGTCCACTTTCCTCGAGTGTTAAGTTAGTCTCGCAGCAGGAGTGAAGCTACAGGGGAGGGCAGATGGCTGAACAAGGGGGGTATATGGGAGTTAGTAAAGTAATTATGGCCGTCTTGCTGGTTTGGATGGTGCCTTCGGCATGGTCCCCTCTTTTTGGGTATATGTATGAGGTGCCGTATACGATCATTGTGATTGATGTCGAGGCAGCAAACTGGCGCGTTCACAGCATCCGTTCGGCTGCATTCATGACCGTTGCTTATTTTATAGTCAGCTATTTTCGCCATCAGCGGCCGTTATCCTCGGTCTTGCCAGTGTTGGTTTTCTCCTATTGGTTATTTGTTTTTCGTGTCGCCACGTTAGTCATTTACCCGCAACCATGGACGGAGTGGATACTCGTGGGCGTATTCATAGCTTTGAATACTATCCTCACAATTGAGTACATGCGTGATTCAAATAGAATCTTCAATGATGCTTGGTAAGGCCTACTGACTGCTCGTTTATGCAGGAGGCGTTGGCGCAAAAAAGGCGCTAGTCTGCAACTCGCCAATAACGCCGGCTCCATTGAATCGAAAATGGAGTGTGCCATTTTTTGGTTCGCCGACCTTTGAATGCTGCTTCTGGTATACCATGNCGCTGCTTTCATTTCNGNNGTNGGTAGCAACAATGACTTCATTTCCGTTCCATTTGGCAATCCCTGTTACTGATCTAGCGGCTGCCGAACACTTTTATGTTGAAGTTCTTGGCTGTGCGACAGGACGGCGCAGTGACCAATGGATTGACTTAGATTTATTTGGACATCAGTTGGTGTGCCATACGGTAGCGGCGCATCGGTCTGCCGAGCTTGAGGGGACGAATCCAGTTGATGGTCATGATGTGCCTGTCCCGCATTTTGGGGTGATATTGGACATGCCAACGTGGACTGATCTGCGCGACCGACTTCTCGGGCGAGGCGTACGTTTCGTAATCGATCCCTATATCCGATTTGCTGACGAGGTAGGAGAACAGGCCACAATGTTCTTACTCGACCCGAGCGGTAATGCACTTGAATTCAAAGGGTTTGCTGATATCGAGGGCGAATTGTTCAGAACCTGATTGAACTACAGGAGCGCTCGGACCGCTGCGCAAAACTCGGTAGTAGATGCAGTTCCACCTTGGTCTCGGGGAAGTATGCGACCCTGTGAGTAAACCGTCCGCACTGCCTCGCGCAAGCTTAGAGCGGCCCCGCTCATGCCGAGATAATCCAGCATCATCGCGGCAGACAGCATTGTTGCCGTTGGGTTAATGATGTTTTGCCCGGCGATATCTGGAGCAGTGCCATGGGCAGATTCAAAGTAGGCATAGCTTTCGCCATAGCAGCCTGATGGCGCTAAACCCAGACCACCAATCATGCCGGCTGCGCCATCTGATAAGATGTCGCCGTATAGATTGGGGGTTACGACGACATCTAAATCCTCTGGGTGGGCAATCATGCGGCACAGAAAGTCGTCCACAATAAAGTAGTCAAATCCGATATCTGGATAATCGCCGGCGACTTTTTTTGCTATTTCTAAGAATAGGCCGTCGGCTGTACTGAGCATATTGTATTTGCAGGTGACGGTGACCTTACGTTTTTGTCCACGTTGCCGTGCTAGTTCAAAACCATACCGAATTACCCGTTCACTGCCCCGTTCAGTAATGGTTTTGATCGCGTATTTGCCAGGACCTAAATCTGCGAGATTGGCGCGGGCGTGCCGCGAATAGTAGTTAAGTGCTGCAAGATCCTCGAGATCACCTTCAAGCCCAAGATAAAGATCCTCAAGGTTTTCGCGCACGATCACAAAGTCTATCGCCGCCGGNTTAGCCATTGGGCTGGCGTAACCGGGCAGCCATTGACTCGGGCGGACGTTAGCAAACGTCTGTTTACCCCAGCGCAAATAAAACAAAGCGGCAGTGCTATTGCCGCTGGTTGAACCAAAAAGAGTTGCATCAGCCTGATCGACTGCCTGCTTGCTTTGCTCAGGGAATAAGCTGCCTGTGGTCTTCTCGGCAGCGGATCCGACAGTTGGGTAATGGAAGTCGATGCCAAGTTGCATGTCTTCGATAATATCGATTGTGGGNTGCATCACTTCAGGTGAGGCGTCGTCACCTAAAAATGCACAAACTTGCTTGTTGCTCAAAATNACACCCCTTAATCGATTACGCATTTAACTGCTAAAGATAGCGCTNGGACTTTAGCTTATTTTGTATTGGGATTGATTTTTCATTAGTGTAAACAGGTCGCTTTAGAGTTCTGGGGAGCACTGTGAGCTATTTTCATATTTCAGTAGATAACCAAATAGGGCCGGTTGGTGCTTTAGTCTCTGGTGTTGACCTGTCGCAACCGCTCAGTGCCGACGTAATCCAAGAAATTCATGCGGCTTGGTTACGCCATCATGTGTTGTTTTTTCGAGATCAGGAATTATCCCCTTCAGCCCAGGCACGCTTTGCCAGTTACTTTGGTGAACTTGATCAGTACCCGTTTATGAAACCAGTAGACGACAGCGCTTATGTGATTCCAATCGTCAAAGAGGCAGGTGCCACCATGAATTTCGGTGGTGACTGGCATACAGATACCTCGTACAAATCCTACCCACCCAAGGCCACATTACTGTATGCCGTCGAGGTGCCAGAACAAGGAGGCGACACTCTTTTTGCTGACGCGACTGCCGCGTACGCAGCCCTCAGCCCGGCTATGCGCGTTTCACTGGAAAGCTGGCAGGGGATTTATTCTCCGAAGTTGGTTCACGGGCAGGGTGGTGATTATAAGTCTGTGGCGGCGAAAGAAAATCTTGGTGATGCCTATGGTGGCAACACCGAGTTTGCCGAATCTGAAGTGGAACATCCGTTGATTCGCACCCACGACGAAACAGGCAATAAAAGTATCTATTGCAGTAAACCCCACACCATCAACATAAAGGGNTGGACAAGAGANGAAAGCNTNGCNATTTTCCGTTTCCTCACNAAGCATTTGACCAAGGATGAATTTGTCACGCGGTTCAAGTGGNAGNCAGGCAGNTTNGCTATGTGGGATAACCGCTGCATGTTCCATAATGCGCTTAACGACTACCATGGTTATCGGCGGCACATGCATCGAGTCATTGTTAAGGGCGAGCGACCGCNGTAAGCACCNAGNCCAGCTACCTGGGTGAGCCGNGAGAGCGATGGACCTAGCTATACGGNTAGNACGGCTGTGACGCGGTCTTGGCGAGGNGCAGTAACTCGACGTCAGCGCGGATCCAGACGAATAAAATAGCGCGGNGGAAAACCAGTCAAGAAGCGAAAGCTCAGTGGCAGAGGGGAATTGCTGTTCACGGTTGCATGTTCTTCATCACCCACAGCCACGGCTTTAAAGTCTGATCGTTTACCGTCTATGCTGACGGTTACAGCCGGATTATCCAGAGTTTGCCGATACCAGGCCCGCGGCCAGTGATTCGCTGCAACGTACAGGCGATCACCAACGGTGATGCGCGAAAGTACTCGATCGGCCTGCACGCCCGCTGCATTGGTCGTAGTAATGGTCAGTGTGCCGTCATTTTGCGGCTGGTAATAACCCAACAGAGACTCAAATAAGATAACGATGCCGGCGTATGCGATAACTAATCCGATCGCGACTTTCTTGATGATCATGGTGCTCCCCCTGTTGCTATTTTTTATACTGTTACCACTCGGCAATGCTGTTATCTGGATGCTGCCATATAGGATTGTGCCATCGATGGCCCTTCTTGCTGCGTTCAATAACATAGTCCTCGTTAATGTCGATTCCAAGGCCGGGGCCTTGGGGGATATCAACATATCCGTCGCTAAAATGCAGCACGCTAGGATCGCTTAGATAGTCGGTTAAGTCGTTGCTTTGGTTGTAATGAATGCCTTGGCTTTGCTCTTGAATGAATGCGTTTTGGCTCACTGCNTCTATTTGTAGGCAGGCCGCTAGCGCGATNGGCCCAAGTGGGCAGTGGGGCGCTAGAGCCANATCCCAAGATTCNGCCATCGCAGCGATTTTTTTNCATTCGGTAATTCCNCCGGCNTGAGANAGATCTGGTTGNATAATGTCNGCAGCGCCGAGGGTNAATAGATTTTTATAATCGAATCGNGAATACAAGCGNTCTCCGGTNGCGATNGGNATATGTGTATTGCGCCGNAATTGCGCCATCGTTTCGAGGTGTTCGCTCAAAACAGGNTCNTCNATAAATAGTGGGTTATANGGTTCAATTGCTTTAATCAAAACTTTCGCCATAGGTGCATGCACGCGGCCATGNAAGTCCACAGCAATATCTAGTTTGTTNCCAACCGCACTGCGTAGACTCGCAATGCGCTCTACCGCGTCGTCTATCTTGCTCAGATGGTCGACGACCTGAAGCTCNTCAGTCAGATTCATCTTGGTNGCGCTGAAGCCGTCGGCGANGGCTTGTTGTGCCGACGCNACGATATCTGCCGGGCGGTCGCCGCCTACCCAGGCATACACNTTTATGCGGTCACGTACTTGNCCGCCCAACAGTTGGTGTACCGGTGCGTCGTGGTATTTGCCTTTAATATCCCACAACGCCTGATCGACGCCCGCAATGGCACTCATTAATATGGGTCCGCCGCGATAGAAGGCCCCGCGATACATGGCTTGCCAATGTTTTTCGATCTGCAGCGGGTCTTTGCCGACCAAGTAGTCTGACAGTTCGCCCACCGCCGTAGCCACAGTGTGCGCCCGACCCTCAAGCACCGGCTCGCCCCAACCAATTAAACCTTCATCGGTTTCTATTTTGAGGAACAGCCAGCGTGGTGGGACAATGTAGGTGGTGAGTCGAGTGATTTTCATAACAGTGCGATTTCCTGATAAGTTATTAAGTTTAGCGAAAACTGTGTTTAATGGGGCATCGGCAGCTGGGAACGCGTGAGTCGGTTACCTGTGAATGGATGAGGGTGAGGGATTAGATGACGTTGAATAAAGCAGTCACTGAGGGACAGATCGGACAGTGGCATCGCGATGGCGCTGTGGTCGTGGAGGATTTCTTTTCCAGTAAAGAGATCGCCCCAATTTATGCCGATTATCAGGCGCTCTACGGCGTGTCAGGAGAGGGCGATGGCCGAGCGTTAGATTTTAAACTGCCAGGAAGCGTAGGAGCCACGCACCGTAAGCAGTTCATGAATATTGATGTTCTGCCTTACGAGGCTTCAGTTGCTATGAACATGATCTCCCTTGACCCTCGTTTGATTGCACTTGCGGAACAGTTGTTGGGCGTCGATGAGGTGGAATTGTATCAATCGCACACTTGGGCTAAGTACACTGGAGAGGCAGACTATGATCAGGCTTTTCACTGCGACTTTGGTAACCATACGCTTACGGTGCCGGGCGATGATGCGCGTTCGCGGACGGTAAATTTTATTGTTTATATTTCAGACGTNACAGATGGTGTCGGTGCGCTGCATTATGTCGCGAAAGACGATGCGGTTGCGGTGCTTGGCCAGGATACGGTTGTCGCCTCGGCTGAGCAGCAACCGGCTCTGTTAGCGCGACAACGGTCCGCTGCAGCGCCCGCCGGATCAATATTGGCCTACGGTATNGATACATTCCATCGAGGCACAAATCTCACGGATNCGGGTGGTTTTCGCTACACGATGACTGTTAGCTACAAAGCGGCAGGTAATAGTCAGATTGGCTTTCACGTATGGCAGTTTGCNCCNGACCGACCCTGGCATTTGATACTGAATCAGGCATCGCCTCGGCAGTTAAAGTGCCTCGGTATCCCGCTACCCGGAGATTCGTTCTGGACACAAAGAACTCTCCAGCTGACCCAAACGCGTTGGCCGGATTGGGATATGAGCGCCTATATTTCAGGCGCTCGTTAAACGGCTTGCCTACTGCTGCTCTGTTATTGCCAATAGAGGCGCGAACAGCGCGATGAGGGCTTTTATTTAGATCGCACGCCTTAATTTACTGCTTTAAGAGGCTGGGGTCCTGCGATTCGCGGTGATTAGCGGAAAATTCGTACATCTAATTGGCCGCTTTTATCGATACTGGCTCTATACATACCTGTTGTATTGAAGGCGTACACGACATTGCCTTGAGGGTCTATTCCAATGATTCCCCCAGCGCCGCCCATCTGCACCAATTTTTCGTTGATCACTGCGGTGGCGGCGGTGCCTAGGTCTACACCCTGGTACTTCACGCGAGCGCAGATATCATGGGCAACCGCTGCACGAATGAAGTATTCGCCATGACCAGTTGCACTGATCCCACAAGCTTGGTTGTCTGCATAAGTGCCTGCCCCAATGATGGGTGAATCGCCTATTCTGCCGTAACGCTTATTCGTCATACCCCCCGTAGAGGTTCCAGCAGTGATGTTGCCCGCTTGATCCAGAGCAACGGCGCCGACAGTGCTAAATTTTTGGGTTTCAAAATCGTCGCTCGAATCTTCTGAAGCGGCCACCGCCTGATTGCTGGCGATAACGCGCTCTAGCTGGCGTCGTCGGCGTTCTGTATGAAAATAACTGTTATCGACGAGCTCCAACCCCTGAGTTTCTGCAAAGTCCTCNGCGCCATCACCCATAAGCATCACATGGGGTGAGTTCTGCATCACTTGTTGCGCGAGCAGAATAGGATTGCGCACCCGCTTTACGCCAGCCACTGCGCCGGCATTAAGATCGGTACCCCGCATAATAGACGCGTCGAGTTCGACGTCGCCATTATGAGTGAAGACAGCACCGTGGCCCGCATTAAAGAGGGCAGAGTCCTCCATTACCAGAATGGCNTGAATGACCGCATCTTCACTGTTGCCACCNTGAGCTANGACAGAGTGCCCCGCTTTGACNGCNTTNGTAAGAACACGGCGATAGTCGGCCTCAACANCAGNNCTCATCTTGTCTCGAAGAATTGTACCGGCACCGCCATGAATAANGATGGAGTAGGGTGCGGCCANACTCATAGTCGGAATCCAAATAAAAAGTATCAGCAGCAGNTTAGGTANNAGACCGANTATTGCCACCGATCAAGTCTTATAGTTTGGNTCTAGACGATCCGCGAGTCGGCGCATNGANGGCCAAGCAATNCGGCCGAGTCCTTCCCAGGAATCTTTGTTATTGAAGGTTTGTCGCATCATATCGATGGCGTCTTGGTTGGGCATATTTGGTGTGCCGTTCATGATGCCCAGCTGAATTTTGCAGGCGCGCTCTAGGTAGTACAGCCGCAAAAAGCAGGACGCAACGCTTTCGCCTAACGCGAGGGTGCCGTGGTTGCGCAATAGCATGACGTTTTTGGTGCCGAGATCTGCAACGACCCTTTCGCGTTCATCAAGGTCCAGCGCTACGCCCTCCCAGTCGTGGTATGCGAGGTCGTGATAGACAAACATCGCGTGTTGGCTCAGNGGGAGCAAGCCCTCCCTCATGCTNGCTACAGCGACGCCGGCGTCAGTGTGGACGTGCATTACCGCCAGAGCGTCGTGACGAGCCATGTGCACCGCACTGTGAATGGTGAAGCCCGCTGCGTTTACTTCGAAGCCGTTGTCTANGACTATGTTGCCTCCGAGATCGACTTTGACCAGATTTGATGCAGTTACCTCACTGAACTGGTAGCCATANGGGTTGAGTAAAAAGTGATCGTCCGGTCCAGGAACTCGAGCCGATAAATGCGTGAATACCATATCGTCCCAGCCGTAGTGGGCGATTAATCGATACGCGGCCGCAAGGTCCTGCCGCACTGTCCATTCTTCAGAGGAGATGCGGTTTNTAATTTCTTTAAGTTCTAAGATTGCTTCGCTCATGANTTGCTCCCGATACTGTCTTTANCGCTGTAAATCGCCTCTTCGATTATGATTGAAGCCAGCCATCGATCACAAGCTATTAGCCCATGACTTGCTNGCCCTACAGGNTTTTGTGCTNTCCAGATAAGTGCTCCCCGTCANTCCANGCAAGATCGATGAAGAGCCGCCTTTTTGGGGNAAGNAACCGATAGATTTTCGAAGGGTAAAANCTCGCCGTTCGGTTGTGAGCGACATGCACCAGAAGTTGAGCCAGACTTTTCATNGTTGCTNCTCANNNGTNGNCGCTCAATNTTAGCCCGAGTATTTTTNAAAAGTCATAAAAAAAGCCACCCGAGGGCGGCTTTTTTGGGTCATTGGGTGAGCGGCTTAGTTGGCACCAAACTTATAGCTAACCTCTACACCCGCCATTCTGGGCTCGGTGAGTTGACCGGTTCGTCGGAAGCCTTGGCTTTCCCCATGAGCTTCTAACTGGCGAATACCAATTTTGTCCATGACATTGTTAATGTATCCAGCTACCACCCAAGCTTCATCGTCACTCTTCCATGTGGCTCGAAGATCAAGTCTGTCGTAACTGGGGGTTGAGTCCTTCTCGTCCATGAACGGCGTGTGATACACCTTAGAAATCCANGAGAAGTTGGCCAATAGCTCAATCGAGCCGCCTGCATCTAGAGGAGTCGAGTACATCGCAAATAGTGAACCTTTGTAATCTGGCACGTTCAGAACCTGATTGCCCTTTAGGTTGTAGTTGATGTCTACNGCTGAAAACAAGCTGTTCGGTACTCTAAAGTCCGCAGTGTTTGAAAGATATGTATCTGAGGAGTATTCACTTGGTGTATAGCTCAAGTTTCCTCCGAGAGTTACGTTGTCAGTCATGAGATACATGACTTCAGCCTCAACACCGGTGATAGCTGCACCATCAGCTTCAAGAACTGAGGTTGTGGTGCCACCTGTTGCAGATAATTCAGCGCCAAAAGTGTGGATGTTTGAGTAGTCGTAAAGGTAGGCAGAAGCGAAGATCTGCAAGGTGTTGTCGAGGTGCTGGCCCTTGAAACCGATTTCATAGGCCACTAGCTCTTCTGGGTCGTAGGTTGCAGTGGCACTGAAGAATACTAGGTTATAGCCGCCGGATCGATATCCGCTGGTGACGTTCGCATACATCATCATGTTGTCAGCGAAGTCCCAATCTACGTTTAGCCGCGCGGTGACCTTGGTATCTTTGCGGTTCATGTGNCGATGCACAGCCAAGCTCAGCGGGATGCCAGATGCGAGAACGTGCACGTTGCCGGTTGGTTGCAAGGTCTCTGCGTCGAGCGCGCCGCGCACTACATTAAGCTCTGCCAGATTTAGACCCAGGAGTGCAGGAGGCAAGTAGGCTTCCGTATATCTCCAGAGATTCTCTTCGCCAAAGACTTCGTCAGTTGCATAACGAACACCAGCGGTAAGCGTAAAGTCATCGCTCATGCTCCANACACCCTGGGTGTATGCCGCAAAAGCGTCACGCTTTGTGGTGGTGTGATAGAGAAGGTCTGTACCTATAGTGTTAGGGCCNTTTTCTATCGCGGTTCCGCCNGGATCGCCTTCCCACGCCCCNGTAGCAACTTGCGTAACNCCGTCAGGTGCNCTTAAGTCTCGCGCCGAGTAGAGGTTCGTTTGAGANCCGGCACCCAATATTGCTACGGAATAGGGATCGGCAGTAGTGAAACGTGGATCCTCNGCTTCGCTATAGAAATCGCCTCGNTGATTGATTTCNGCGTCATAAAAGAAAATGCCGGAAGTCACGCTAACGCTTTCACCAAGNTCGTAGAANGCCTGCAGNTCNTGGCTTTGGTAATCGCCCTCATGGTTCACATAAAACTGACGATCCATGCTCGTTGAGTAGGTATTGTCATCGTCGGTAATACGCTGGTANAGAGACTGATTGCGGCCAAAGATGTACTTCAAGCTGAGCGTGTCGGAAAAATCCCATTCCGCTTCAAGCTGAATACCCTGTTGGTCGTAGTTCTCCATATTCACACCGTTAGTGTATGCACAAAGATCGGAGCCTTTGATGTTCTTGAGATCTGTGAATACACAGTCGTTGGGGTTCTCTTCAATCCCATAGCCATAGTTTGGTAAGCCAACGGTTCCACCCAAAGAGCCGTCGCCAGCCATATCCAGAACTCGGTCAATGCCTGGCCGAACATATTGGGCTTGGACGTCAGCCCCACCCATAGGGTCGGTGAAGGTGTATACCGGCTGAGTTGCGTCATAGAAGCCGCGATTCATTGGGTCGGTGATAGATGCATCTATGGCGCGATATCCGAATACGTACTTACTGTAGTCGCGGCTCAAACCGTCCTGTGATTCACCGCGGAGGATGACTAATCCGCCTCCATCAGCGCCGCCCATTACGCGGTCAACCTGAGCATCGTTGTAGCGAAGTTTGACCTGGAAGTCGTCTCTTGGGGTTAATAGCAGTTGAGCGGCGACGTTGCGTTCTTTGCCGCTGTCCAAATCAGGGCCAGTTCCTGCTTCGGTGAGATATCCGTCATGGGTCCTGTTGGAAATGCTCAATCGTCCAGCGAGCGTATCGTCTATCAGCGCACCTGAGATCATCCCGTAGCTGTCTATGGTGTCAAAAGTTCCGCCGATCACCTTGAACGCACCCTCAAATTCTTGAGTGGGTTCGTTGTAGATAAAGTTCATCGCGCCGCCGATTGCATTGCGCCCGTATAACGTGCCTTGGGGTCCGCGCAAGATCTCGATGCGCTTGATGTCCCAGAATGAACCGATTGTGGCGGTATATAAATCCTCGGAATATACGCCGTTCATATAGGTAGAGATGCCGGGATCGCCGCCTAAGCTTCTAAAGTTTCTGCCAACACCGCGAATCGCTGCGTCGTAAGGCAGGATCACGGTTGCTGGGATTAGGTTCTGTAAATCTGATTGATTGCGGATACCAAAGTCTTCCATCATGCCCTCAGTGAAAGCTGTGATAGAAATCGAGGTGTCTTGAACAGATGATTCCTGTCGCTCTGCGGTAACGACAACTTCTTCGATTTGTCGTCCCCCTGTTGACTCAGCTTCTTGCGCCTGCGCAAGCCCGCTGAGTGCTAGAGTGCACCCGAGTACAGTGAAAAGTCCGTTGCGGATAGTATTCGCAACAGTGAAGATTGATCGCATTATCCTCTCCTTAATCGATCGATGTTTATGGCTGCCTCCTCTGGTTGTAGTGGCTTTAGAATTTGCCGCCAGAACGAGAAAGATCCGGAGCGGAACTTATCATAGCTTCCCGACGAATGGTTCTTTTTTGTCGACAAGAGGCGGTAAAAAAGCGAATAAGTTTAATGAAGGTGAGTGAAGTTGGTTATGGAAAAGTCTAGGACAATGAAGTTTGTTAGAAGGTGTTGCGCCCTATTTTTGCTCACAGCTGCAGGAACCACTCATGGAGATGTGAAGTTATTGGACAGTTTCCCAAAGTCGGGCGCCGAATTGGGTGAAACGGTAACAGATGTGCGTCTATGGTTTGATGAGGAAGCTGACCCTGCACATTCGACAATAGAGTTGATGAATAGTGATGCCAGAATTCCGGTTGTCGCTATACACACAATGGGCGAGAACGACTTGATGGGTATGGTGCGGGGTTCTACGCCTCCGGGTAGCTATCGACTACTATGGCATACGACGGCGCTTAACAGCGAAAAGATCAGCTCTGGGGAGATATATTTCACGATTGTCGAAAGTGAAAGTGAAAGTGAAAGTGAAAGTGAAAGTGAAAGTGAACGGTGACCTTGAGGCTCTCTAACGCCGAGCTTAAGGCGTACAGCGAAAATGGTTTTTTCATTCGCTTGCAAGTGTTCCAAGGGGATGAGGTTGGCGCTCTTAAGTCCGCGGCGGAATGCGCNGTGCGGATTGCCAAAGCCATGACTGAGAGTGCTAGTGCCATACACTATGTGTTAGACGGCAACCTATTCGTAGATATCGACCATTTCACTGTCCAGTTTGAGCATCACGATGATGCGGCTGAAATTCGCGTGATTGAGCCCGTTCATGAGTTGCACCCTTATCTTGCCGAGTTGGTTAACGACCCGCGCTTGATTTGGCCCATGCGTCAATTGGTAAAGACTCCGGAGGTGGCGTTGTGGACGGCGAAGCTAAATCTAAAAAGTGCGANGGTCGGGTCTGGATTTGCATGGCATCAGGATACGCCTTATTGGATACANGACTGCGATGAGCCTGAACGGTTACCGAATGTGATGGTGAATTTTGACGACAGCTCAGTGGCCAATGGCTGCTTATACATTGTTAAGGGCAGTCATAAGTTGGGGATGCTGCCCGGTTGTACTGATGACCGACAACTAGCAGGTTTCTATACTGATCCTTGTGGATTCGATATGAACGCTAAGGTTGCCATCGAAGTGCCGCCCGGCTCCGCAGTTTTCTTTCATCCGCTTGCGGTTCATGGTTCGCTGGGCAACCCATCCTCTGCGCAGCGGCGTGGGGTTATTCTGACCTATCAGCCGGCGGACCGGCCTACACTGAAACGAAAAGACATCGTNAATGCGCATTGCTAGGGGTATGCCCATACGCCTTGAGACATTACCGCTGCGATATTGCGAGTGTTGCTGATATCGTCAAGTGGATTNGCATTCAACAGGACTAAGTCAGCGGTCATTCCGGGTTTGATTTGCCCGATCTGTTTGGTATTGCCAAAGAAGTGGGTGGGCGCAACCGTCGCCGCATACAAGGCTTGATTTGGCGTCATGCCGCTTGCGACGAGTAGTTCAAGTTCGGTGTGTAAGCTATATCCGGGAATACCAAGGCCGATGGGCGTATCCGTGCCCGCAGCAATGGGAACCTCGCGTTCGAGCAAGCGTGAAATTAAGAAAAGACTCCATTTGGCAAATCGATCATCCGGCGGTGTGTTGGTGTGCTGGAGTAAATCGATCTGACGTTGCCATTGCAGGGCAACTTCGTCCGGCATGTTAGTCAATGCTGCTGGCCAGTCTTCGCGTGTCCAAGGCTGTTGCTGAAAAACTGTATTCAGACGCAAAGTAGGCACCTGGGTTGTGCTGTGCAAAGTGTCGAGAACCTCATTGCATCTGTTTTCGTCGTAAGCGGCGATGGCCGGCAAGCGTTGTGCGCTGTGCAACCCGCGGCGTAATTCATAGCCTAAACCTTCGGTAAAATTGCTGATTGTTTTGCGCCGTTGATCTAGTAGGTCGCGCCAGTTGCTCGCGCACGCAAGCTCGATATTGCGTAAATGTTCCATGGAGTCTGCGAGGGGGCCCGCTTCATCTGCAGTGAGCATTAATGGTACGTGTGAGGCGATGGGTAGATCGTGGCTGCGTGCGGCCGCTACGAGATTGGCATAAACATCCGGCTGGACTAATTCATAAATCTTTATGAGATCCGCACCAGCGTCTTTAAGTTGCTTGACTCGAGCGTGAGCAGTATTTTCGTTTGGCACATCGACACCTAGAGCGGGTCGGGCAGGATCACTGCCGTCGTAGACGACGAACTTGCCATCGAGCAGCGGCCCGGAAAAATAGATTTGCGGTGACGGGCGTGTGCGTGCAGTCAGTTGTTCTCGAAGCGCGACCAATTTGGCGAGATTGCCGCCAGTGTCGCGAACGCTGGTGACGCCGTACCGCAAAAACAGGTCAGCCATTTGCTCGGTCAGTCGTGGTTCATACAAAAAATGGACATGCATATCCCATAATCCTGGAATTAGGAATTGGCCGCTGCCGTCGATGACGTTAGATGTATTTGCTGCTTGCCCCTTTAGCGCTGGGTTAACGGCGAAAATTTTGTCGTCGCGAATAACTACGCTGCGCTCTGCGCGAATCGGCGAGACCGCGTCAACGACGGTGACATTATTGATAATTAGGCCTGTCTCATCGGGCATTTCTGTGCATGCGCTGAGAANGCTGCATGCTAGTATCGAGCTNAACAGCGATNACGACNTGAGGCGCATAATAAAGTCCTATGAGGTGCAATCTGCACTTATTAATGCACTAACCGCGGCATGTTGTATAGTTTTGCNGCCTNNATGNGCTAGTAGAGAGAGGGGAAATAGATGACTGTAAAACATTATGATTGGACTGCTCACCATGCTGGCGTGCGTGGTGACAAAGTGGCGATCGTTGATCTCGATACCGGTAATGAGTTGTCGTACGCGGAATTAGATTTGCGTGCNAGTAAGTTGGCCAGTTGGATGCAAAGCCAAGGTTTTGTAAAGGGAGATCGAGTAGCTGTGCTTGCTGCGAATTGTCCGGAAATATTCGAGGCCACATTTGCGTGCGCAAAAATTGGCGCGATCTGCTTGCCGCTTAATTGGCGCTTAACGGTTCCGGAGCTTGAGTACATCTTAAAAGACTCGGCGCCAAAGCTACTTATCAGCGATGTGGCGTTTGTGCGTGAGGCGAGTGAATTGAGGTCGCTGTGTGGGATCGAGCTTGAACTGCAGATGGATGCCGATGATGCGAATTGTTCTTATGCTGCGACGATAGCCACTGCTGTTCCCGAATACGCAGCGGTGGAGTGTTCTCATGAAGACGTGGCAATGATTATGTATACGTCTGGCACGACGGGTCACCCCAAAGGCGCGATGATTACCTTCGGTATGAATTTTTATAATGCGGTTAATCTTGGCTTGCCTGCAGGTGTGAATAGCGACGCGATTCAACTTGTGGTCTTACCTCTATTCCACACTGGCGGTATGAATTGCTACGCCAATCCGATTCTGCATGCAGGCGGACGGATTCTTTTGATGCGCGATTTTGATCCGGGTCGAGCACTCTCCATAATCGGTGACGCTGCGTTAGGCGTGACCCATTTTTTCGGAGTGCCAGCGCCTTATCAGTTCATGATGCAGCACCCAGATTTCGATTCTACTGATTTGTCGCGATTGCAAACCGCGGGCGTCGGTGGCGCACCCTGTGCCGAGGCAATTTTGACCGGTTGGTTGGACCGCGGAGTGCCACTGGTGCAAGGGTGGGGTATGACCGAAACTAGTCCCGGTGGCACTATGCTAGAGGCGACGGAAGCGTTGCGTAAACTAGGTTCAGCGGGAAAATGTTTGTTGCACACTGAGATCAAAGTGGTGGACGATGAGGGTATGGAGTTGCCTTGGGGCGAAGTTGGCGAACTGTTAATTCGCGGCCCTAACATTACCCCTGGGTATTGGAATAAGCCTCAAGCAACCGCGGACTCATTTGTTGATGGTTGGCTAAAAACTGGTGACGCAGCGCGTTTTGACGACGAGGGATTTATTTATATTGTTGATCGCTGGAAAGATATGTACATATCGGGGGGCGAAAACGTATACCCGGCAGAAGTTGAAAACGTTTTATATCAGCTGCCGCAAATCGCTGAAGCGGCGATCATTGGCGTACCAGACGAGCGCTGGGGCGAGACGGGAATGGCTGTAGTGGCCTTAAAGCCCGGTGAAGATTTGTCCGCCCATGACGTTATTGGACACTGCTTAAAAAATCTCGCTAAATTCAAAGTGCCCGCAAGTGTTGAGTTTATTGAAGCATTACCGCGCAATGGCACGGGCAAGGTTCTAAAGCGAACGTTACGCGATCAATACGTTGATGCCTCTCAACCTGCAATTACTTAATAGCGATGTACTTCATTGTATTTGGAGATCTTTTATGAACGATACGACCCCCGATCAGCAAGACACCTCGTTAGAGGCTATGCAATCAATCCTAGAGGCGCAGAAAAAGGCCTATCTGGCAGAGGGCGAAGTGTCTTATGCGACGCGCTATGATCGACTCGAGCGCGCAATAAATGTTGTTCGCAAGAATGAAAAACGCTTTGTTGAGGCCATGACTGCAGATTTTGGTCATCGCAGTGAGCATCAGTCGTTATTTACTGATATAGCGTCGTCAGTGACGCCGCTGCGGCACGCGCAAAAACATATGAAGCAATGGATGAGGCGCGAAAAGCGCAAGCTGACCCCGGCGCTTTTAGGCCTATTTGGGGCCAAAGCATGGATTGACTACCAGCCTTTGGGGGTTGTAGGTGTGATTAGCCCTTGGAATTTTCCGGTAAATCTTACCTTTGCGCCATTGTCCGGCATTTTGTCCGCGGGTAACCGTTGCATGATTAAGCCCAGCGAGTATACGCCGGTCACTTCCGCGGCCATGGCGGAAGCGATTGCGGCTGAGTTTGATGCTGCTGAGATTGCGGTTGTTACTGGAGGCCCCGCGACCGGCGCAGATTTTTCCGGTTTAGCGTTCGATCATTTGTTGTTTACAGGAGCAACTTCGGTGGCCAAGCATGTGATGCGGGCGGCCTCTGAGAACTTGGTTCCGGTAACGCTCGAGTTGGGTGGTAAATCACCCGTGGTGATCGGGCGTAGCGCGGAAATGGCCGCCACAACTGATTCCCTGATGGCCGGTAAGATGTTGAATGCTGGACAGATTTGTTTGTCTCCGGATTATGTCTTCGTGCCGGAAGAGCGTATGGACGAATTCGTCGAGTCGACAAAGGCATCGGTTAAAAAAATGTTCCCGACCCTGGTGGATAACCCAGACTACACGTCGGTGGTTAACGAGCGCCATTACGAGCGCCTAAATGGCTATATCGAAGAAGCTAGGACTGCTGGCGCTGAAGTGGTTGAGATCAATCCAGCCGAAGAGGATTTCAGGCAGCAACCTGCGCATAAAATTGCTCCGACCTTAGTGCTCGATCCCGGCGATGATCTGGCGGTCATGCAGGAAGAAATATTTGGGCCAGTGTTGCCAGTAAAGCCTTATGCCGATGTGCAATCTACGATTGATTACGTTAATGCTCATGACCGTCCTCTGGGTCTGTATTACTTTGGATCAGATCAGGCCGAAGCCTCTCAAGTGGTTAACCACACGACTTCAGGGGGTGTTACTTTGAACGATGTCATTATGCACATAGCCCAGGAAGAGTTGCCCTTTGGTGGTGTCGGTCCCTCGGGCATGGGGGCGTACCATGGCGTCGATGGTTTTAAGCGTTTCAGTCACGCGAAATCGGTATTCAAGCAGACGAAATTTAACCTTGCTGAGATGATGGGCATGCGGCCGCCATACGGCGAGAAACTGGTCAAATTCGCTCGATCGCAGTTGAAGTAGCGCCTGCAAGACTGGCGCATTAGGGTGCTGCAGGTGTTTCCTGTAGCATTGCCTTCGTTGTTGTTTATGTTTTGACGGCGGTATGTTGCAGCTCTCTCAGACCCAGCTAGTGCCCGATGCTGAAGCTTTCGAGCACCCGTTTCGCGCGGGCACGCTGACTGTAGTGCTGGGGCGCAATCGATCGGGTAAGACAAATTTGTGCCGCCATATTGCCGGGTTAGCCTGCTCAGCAGCGGGCGAGGTTTCACTAGATGGACGGGTAATGAGTGGCCTGCGGCCGCAGTCGCGTTCTGTCGCTGTGGTGTTTCAGGCATTTGTTAACTACCCAAATTGGACAGTCGCAGAGAATATCGCCTCCCCTATGCTTGCCCAGGGAGTGAAGCGTAAGGATCGCGATGTCAGAACTCGGCAACTGGCAGAAGTGTTAGGTCTTGAGGAGCTTATGCAGCGGTTACCTAACGAATTGTCTGGTGGGCAGCAGCAGCGCTTGGCCATCGCTCGTGCCATGGCCCAGCGGGCACAAGTATTGGTTCTGGATGAGCCGTTGGTGAACCTCGACTACAAACTGCGAGAAACGCTGGTGCTGGAGCTGCGGAGTCTGCTGCAGCAAAGTGGAACCTCGGTGATTTATACGTCTACAGACCCAAAAGATGCGTTTGCCCTGGGCGATGAGGTGCTTCTGCTGGACGAGCACACAAAGTTGCAGTCAGGAAAACCTCTCGATGTGTATCGAGATCCGCAAAGTTATGCTGCTGCAGATCTAATGAGCGACCCCGGTGTTAACCCATTTATAACAAAAGCGTCTCTGGTGGCTGCGGCCCGAAAAGCGGCGGTTAGACCGGAACATGTTTATTTGGCGAGTGCTCCACCGCCGGGTGAGGTGAATGAGTTTCAGATGGATGTGTGGGGTCTTGAGACGAGTGGCGATGAAACGTTCATCCANGGCTCTGTGGAAGATAATCCGTGGGTTGTGCGGTGTTCTGGAATGGCTCATGTGGTCCCTGGGCAGAGGCTACCGATCCTCGTTAGGAACGACGACATTATGCGTTTTGGAGTGGTCTGAGAGTGGCTTCGATTCAACTCGACGGGCTGTCCTTTCGGTATCCTGGCGCGGAGGAATACACGCTCGCACCGTTGTCGTTGAATGTCCCAGACGGTACCGCATTCGCATTGTTAGGGGCGTCTGGGGCCGGCAAAACGACACTGTTAAATCTTTTGTCGGGGCTGTTGGCGCCAACCTCCGGGCGTATTTTTTTTGGCGACGATGATGTCTCGTATGTGGCCGGGCGGCAGCGCAATGTTGCTCAAGTATTTCAATTTCCGGTTCTTTACGAGTCTTTGTCGGTGGCAGAAAATTTGGCGTTCCCCCTGCGCGCGCGCAAGTTTGATCCATNGTGGATTGATGAGCGGGTGAGACATATTGCAGCAGAGCTGGCCATTACCNAACAACTGCCTTTCGTTGCGGCTGATTTGTCGCTCTTTCAAAAGCAGTTGGTTGCAATAGGCCGCGCTTTGGTTCGACCTGATGTATCGGTGGTGCTCTTGGATGAGCCGTTAACTGCGGTAGAGCCAAGAATGAAGTGGCGGTTGCGCCAGACCTTGCGTCGAGTTCAAGAAGAGCTTGCGGTGACAATGATATACGTCACCCATGANCAGACTGAGGCACTGACTTTTGCTGATCAAGTAGCGGTCATGGCCGATGGCGGCTTGCTGCAGGTTGGAACGCCCGAGCAGATCTACGCGACACCCTCCTGTGAGTTCGTAGGCTATTTCATTGGGAGCCCGGGCATGAACTTTGTTGACATTGAACGATTGGAGTCGTCGTTAGAGGTGTCTGTTGGGGCAAGTCGTGTAGGTTTTCGGCCGGAATGGGCATTGCTAAAACCGCAAGGTCAGGGGCAGCTAGCAGGAACCGTTGAGTCAATTCAGCTAGCCGGTACCGAGTCTGGTGCCGCAACCGGCGTTGTCCGGTTAGACACTGCCGCTGGTCGGGTCGCGGTACGAGGAAAACTTAATGTGGCCGTTGGAGATCATGTTGGTATAGAGCTGAGACAACATCTTTGTTTTTCCGCTCAAGGCGACTTAGTGACGGCGGAATATGACTAAGCCATACAACAACAAGGCCTGGTTGGGCGTGCTGCCGGTGCTGTTGATTGTCGCTTTCAGTGGCGTGGTGCCATTAATGACGGTAGTCAATTATTCGGTACAAGATATTTTAGACTTCAACTCAAGGTTCTTTGTTGGCTTTCAGTGGTANAGCGAAACGCTTCAAGATCCACGCTTTGTTGAAGCTTTCATGCGCCAGTTGGGATTCAGCGCTAGTGTGCTCATTATTGAAATTCCTTTGGGATTGATGCTGGCTCGAGGTATGCCCCGCGAAGGCATTAGTGCGTCGTTAATGCTGGTGCTGTTGGCGATACCGCTGCTGATTCCGTGGAATGTCGTGGGTACNATTTGGCAGCTTTATGCGCGATCTGATATTGGNTTGCTTGGGGTTACTCTCAACGCGCTGGGCTTGGGCTTTAACTACACAGCAAACCCGCTACATGCGTGGATAACCCTGTTGGCTATGGATATATGGCACTGGACCTCTCTGGTAGCGCTGCTCGCTTTTGCCGGCCTCACCTCTGTGCCAGCGGCCTATTATCAGGCGGCAGAGTTAGATGGTGCCAGTAAGTGGCAAGTGTTCCGTTATGTGGAGCTACCGAGATTAAAGGGCGTACTCGTTATTGCCGTGCTGTTGCGGTTAATGGACAGCTTTATGATTTATACCGAGCCGTTTGTGCTGACCGGTGGAGGGCCGGGCAATGCGACGACGTTTCTTAGCCAACATCTAGCGACGATGGCAGTGGGGCAGTTTGATCTTGGCCCTGCAGCGGCATTTTCGGTAATTTACTTCTTATTCATCTTGCTGTTTTGCTGGGTGTTCTACAGCAGCGTAGTACGCGAAAATGACTAGCCTCGGGCGTAGGCCATGGCTGAGTGTCAGCCGCTGGTTATTGGTGTGTTACTGTATTTATTTGCTGTTGCCGCTCTACTGGTTAGCCAGCATTGCGTTGCAGAGCAACGCTGATATTACTGGCGAGTTTGCTCTACTGCCGCAAAACCCTACGTTGGCAAATTTCGCCGAGATATGGCGCAATCCGGTATGGTTTTCNGCCTTCATCAATTCCTTAAACTATGTGGTTTTGAACACGCTGATTTCTATCGCGGTGGCAGTGCCAGCTGCATATGTGTTTTCGCGATACCGGTTCCTTGGTGATCGGCAACTGTTTTTCTGGTTGCTCACCAATCGCATGGCACCGCCGGCGGTATTTTTGCTGCCGTTTTTCCAGCTTTATTCTGCGGTAGGACTTTTTGATACACCACTCGCTGTGGCNTTAGCGCATTGTTTGTTTACCGTGCCTTTGTCGGTATGGATTCTTGAAGGCTTTATGTCGGCGGTGCCCACGGAGTTGGATGATATGGCACGTATTGACGGCCATAGCTTTGGTTTTTTCTTCATGCGCATTTTTGTTCCGGTTAATCGCGGCGCGATCGGTGTTACGTTGTTTTTTTGCTTTATGTTCAGCTGGGTAGAGTTGCTGTTGGCGCGAACGCTCACCGGCAGTGCAGCTAAGCCGATTGTAGTGACCATGACCCGAACTGTGAGCGCGTCGGGGTTGGATTGGGGTGTGCTTGCGGCGGCCGGAGTGCTAACCGTTATTCCTGGTATTGTCGTTGTGTGGTTTGTGCGTAAACATTTGGTTAAAGGTTTTGCGCTAGGACGGGTGTCATGACTTGGATGGCTTGGACTGCGCCGACCGCGGCNTTCTTNATCACTTTAGGTTTNGCGCTGTGTGCAATGATTCTACTCGAGTTGCGTTGGCCCACCATTAAACAGCGTGGNTTTTTGCCGTTGGCGACTACACGGGGCGACCGCTTTTTTATTAGTTTGTTAAGCGCTGCATTTATCCACCTGCTGTTTTTAGGACTCCTGCCCGATGCGATAACTTGGGCGGGTGGGTTATCGGTATTGTGGGCGTTATTAGTCTTGTCGCGGGGTTAACGCCTATACTGGGCATCGCGATGTAAATGAGGGAAGGGAGAGATGAGAACAGTTTTATATCTGGGTCTGGCGGGTCTTCTGCTGGGGTGTGGCGATAGTGGTACACAGCCCGATCAGAGCGATATGGACTATGCGGCCAACGCTCAACGTTGGATTGTGCAAGAGTTTCAGCCTTCGACGCTCTCGCAGGCCGAACAAACCGCAGAGATGGATTGGTTTACTGCCGCCTCCGAACCGTATCGCGGAATGTCAATAAATGTGGTTTCGGAAACCCTAACTACCCACGAATACGAGAGTGAGACTCTTGCTCGAGCGTTTTATGAGGTTACTGGCATTCAGGTAAATCACGACCTTATTCAAGAAGGCGACGTGATCGAAAAATTGCAAACTCAGATGCAATCCGGTGAAAACGTCTATGACGCCTACGTTAACGATTCGGATCTAATTGGCACCCATTCTCGCTATGGTTACGTTATCGCTTTAAGTGACTTTATGAACGGCGAGGGCAAAGATGTAACGTCGCCTACGTTAGATCTTGACGACTTTATTGGCATCAGTTTTACCACTGGGCCCGATGGTAAAATTTACCAATTGCCGGATCAACAATTTGCCAATTTGTATTGGTTCCGTCACGACTGGTTCAGCGACCCAAAGATACAGGTGCAGTTTGAAGAACGCTACGGATACGCCTTGGGAGTGCCGGTTAACTGGTCGGCTTATGAGGATATCGCCGAATTTTTCACTGACCATGTGCAACAGATTGATGGGCAGCAAATATATGGGCATATGGATTACGGCAAAAAGGATCCCTCCCTAGGGTGGCGATTCACGGATGCGTGGTTGTCTATGGCCGGCGCTGGAGATGCCGGTATACCCAATGGTTTACCCGTAGATGAATGGGGCATTCGAGTTGAAAATTGTCGCCCGGTCGGGTCGTCGGTCAGTCGCGGTGGCGCAGCTAATGCGCCTGCAGCCGTATACGCGCTGCAAAAATATATTGATTGGCTGAAGCAATACGCGCCGCCTCANGCGGGTGGTATGACATTTTCGGAAGCCGGTCCAGTGCCCGCACAAGGCCAAATTGCACAGCAAATTTTCTGGTACACCACGTTTACCGCTGACATGATCGAAGAGGGACTGGCAGTGGTAAATGCGGATGGCACACCGAAGTGGCGTATGGCGCCATCGCCGCATGGTCCTTACTGGAGCGAGGGGATGAAGCTTGGGTATCAGGATACTGGTGCCTGGACCTTGCTCAAAAGCACGCCTTTGGCTCGACGTCAGGCCGCATGGCTTTATGCACAATTCGTCACCGCAAAAACAGTATCTTTGAAGAAAACTTTAGTTGGTCTCACACCCATTCGAGATTCAGATATTCGCTCTCAAGCGATGACTGATATGGCGCCTCGATTGGGCGGCCTAGTTGAGTTCTATCGGAGTCCGGCCCGTACCGCTTGGACACCCACNGGCACCAACGTGCCTGATTATCCAAAACTTGCGCAATTGTGGTGGGCGAATGTTGCTAATGCGGTAAGTGGCGAGACTACGGCCCAGGAGGCAATGGACAGTCTTGCCGAGCAGCAAGATAAAGTACTGGGGCGGCTGGAGCGTCACGCGGTGCAAGGTGAGTGCGGTCCGCAATTGAATGAACCTCGCGACCCCGAATATTGGCTGGCGCAACCGGGGGCACCAAAAGCGAAGCTAGTTGAAGAAAAGCCACAAGGTGCGACGGTGGCGTACGACCAACTCATCAAATCCTGGCAGGGCGAATAACCGTTAGCGATCTACGTCCTTGAAGAAATCGATGTCACGGTCCTCGCCGTCGGGGACCGGAACTTCGACAATGCGCTCGTCTACATCATCGAACTCTAAGCGTAAGGCTCTGGTCATCGTTGCATGCATTTCATACGTGCAAACAACATAAGTAAGCTCAATGATCTGCACCTCGCTTAGGTGCCGCTGCAGAGCCGCAAATGTGCCATCGGCGACCCTACCGCCTTGGAGGACCAAGTCATCGGTATAGGCCAGTACGGCGCGGTCAAGTTCATCAAATTCATCGCTCGAAGACCAATGTGGAATTGCTGCTATTTGTGCNTCGGTAAACTTGGCTGCTCGTAACGCTTTACAGTGTTGCGAAAATACAAATTGGCTCCCGCGCGCAAAACCGGCTCTGGCTTGCCCAAGTTCTCGCAAGCGGGGCGATATTTTCCTTTTGCGGTCACGGTAGAACTGAAATCCTGCGACCATGTGATGCAGACAATCCGGTACTTGGGCGAAAACGGTCCACCAATTTCCTGGCGTTCCTGTGGCAGTTCCCGGATGTGTTACGGGGTCNCGCTCNGCGCCAAATAGNGCGTCGTAAAACGGAATGACGCTTGGGTCCGCCTGNGATCGAGGCACTTGCTTAAGTCTNGGCATTGTACGCTCCGGAAAATGAGTTAGTTCTCACGATAGAGCAGATTTTAGGAAAGCGGAACCCTAAGACAATGCGCTAACAGCCTCCTCAAGGCCGGGTGTGCCATAAAAGTTTAGGTTCGCCCGNGTGCGCAACAGGGTTATCATCGCGGCATGAATTACGTTCAAGTCGCCATTCCGTTCTTTATCCTAGCGATGTTGCTGGAGTTTCTCTTCGGGATTTTGTGCAAGCGCCAAACCTATCGGCTCAANGATACGGTAAATAGCCTACAGATGGGGGTGCTCAGCAGGCTTGTGGGGGTGCTGCGGCTGGGTTTTTCTGCGGTAGTGTTTACTTGGGTAGTGTCGCTATTTGGCGTCACCCAGTGGTCGGCTGAGCATTGGTGGCAGTGGGCGCTGGCCTTTATCGGCTACGATTTTTGTTACTACTGGAAGCATCGATTCGGCCATCAGTGGCGACTTATGTGGGCCTCGCATGCGGCCCATCACCAAAGCGAAGAGTACAACCTGAGTACTGCGTTGCGTCAGACCGGCACCGACTACATTGGCTTTGTGTTTTATCTGCCGATGTATCTGATGGGCACGCCGATAGAAGTTATCGTTAGTGTCGGCAGTCTTAATTTGGTATACCAGTTTTGGGTGCACACGGAGCATGTGCGCCGATTAGGGTTTTTAGATTACATCTTGGTTACCCCGTCGAATCACCGTGTGCATCACGCNAAAAACCCCAGCTACATCGATAAAAACTATGGCGGTGTGTTTGTGCTTTGGGATCGTNTGTTTGGCACNTTTGCAGACGAGTGTGAGGACGAACCGTGCCGCTATGGTATTACCCANCAGTTAGNCAGCTGGAACCCGATTTGGGCGAATNTTCATGTGTGGTGGGATACGCTGAAATTGTCGNTACGCGCNCGGCGCTGGCGGGACAAATGGTTGGTATGGTTTAAAGGCCCGGCTTGGCGTCCGGTAGATTTGGCTTTAAGTAGTGATGCCGGCTGGCAACAAGAAAAGTTCGATCCTTCGACGTCGATATTTGCTAAAGCCTATACCTTTGGACAGTTTTGGCTCGCAACCTATGCCGCATTGATGCTGCAAGCCGAGCAAGCCAATTTACCCCGAAGTTTTGTGCTTAGCGCTTTTGCTTTTCTCGTGGCATCGGTATGCATTCAAGGCTACTGGCTAGAGGCCCGCAAAGGGGCCTTTATTTTGGAGTGGGGGCGACTTGGCGTGTTGTTCGGGGTCGCGCTTGGCATGCCTACGCTATGGCCTGCAGCCAGCGTTGTTCGCGTGTTGGCTGAACCGCTTTATGTTTATGTCGCTGGTTGTGCTGTGGTCCTGCTGCTGAGTTATTTGCTGCCGGCGCGGTTCGGCGAAGTTAGTCCAGCGACTCAAGGTATTCAATAAGCATTTCGCACTTATCGGATCCGCCGAAGTAGTCGACTTCGTCAGCGTCTAGGTTCATTAACGTCGCCTGCAGATCCGCCTGCGCTTTAGGGTGTTCTGCGATAGCGGCAATAGGCTGGAAGCGCGTATTAATTGTAAACAGTAGATGCTCTTCACTGAAGCGGCACAACGTCTCTCGCTCCGAGCGAATGTGCCAAGTCGATACAGGTGTTTGAGGCAGAGGCTCGTCTACGGGATGCCAGCGCTGGCTATCGCCATGAATGAACCAGTTGATGCGCTCAAACGGTTGTAATAGCGGTGCGCGGTTAATGAATCGTTCGATTAGACCGCCAATTTTTTCGTTCATGCTGATTACTGGCCCATGAATGTGCCGCAACGGTTCGCCGATTTTGCTCTGCAGGTTCCAGTAACTTGGCGAACAAACACAGCCGGCCACAAGCCGCTGCTCATCGCTTACCTGCATAATGCATAGGTCATCATCAATGCTCAGGGCCATATTGGCGATTGGATCGGTGAACTCATTGGCCGCCGTCAGGAATGCGCTCAACTCGCGTTGCGCGACGAGGCCTCCGTGGTCTTCGCTCACGGCCACCACGTCGGAATATTGTTGGTTAAGCATCTGCCGCTTGTGTCTCAGGACCGCCGAAGTAATCGGTTGAGTAAACCAGTTCTCCAGTGGTATTGGGGAGAGACCTAATCGGTACTTAGGTTTGGCATCTGCCCACGGTGGCTGTTGCCAAAATTGCGCCACATTTGCAGGTTCAGTCACTGGCCGCT